>DATDJZ010000085.1:0-24987 GCA_036520315.1 Solirubrobacterales bacterium
CGCAGGCGATGATGGTCATCATCGGATTGACGCCCACGGAGGTCGGCAGCAGGCTCCCGTCGGCGACGTAGAGCCCGTCGATGCTCCGCACCGCGCCCGTTGGGTCCACGACGCTGGTGTCCGGGTTGGAGCCCATTCGAGCCGTGCTCATCGGGTGGAAGGCCTCGAGGCGCAAGTCCGCGGGGCGGAGCCGAAGCGACTCGAATTGCGGGAGCTCGCCTCGCTTGATCACTGACACGGGCCCCACGTTGGGGTACACCTCGGTTGCTCCGGCCGCGAAGTGGATCTCCGCCGCCCGCGCGATCCCGAACTGGATCTGGCGCGCCTCCTCGTCCAACAGGCGGTAGGAGAGCCGCAGCGAACCGTTCGAGGTCAGACCGACCCGTCCCTCGGACTGGTCGTGGAGGTGGACGCCGATCGAGGCGATGTGGTCGAAGTTCGCGACGCGATCGGTGAAGGCGGGGCCGGCTCCCGGCAGCCACTGGGCGCCGAAGGAGAGCGGGGTGAAGGTCGCTTCGAGCAGGATCCCCTCGGGTTGCCACTGGTCCACGTAGTAGCTCTGCATGACGCCCTCCCAGCCGCGCACCTCCTCCTCGTAGCGGGCGCCGATCCAGGCGGCGGGGTGGACGTGGAGATGGCGCCCGAGCGCCGGATGACGGATGCCCGAGCGCAGGAGCAGCTCGGGCGTCCCGAACGCCCCGCCGGCGCTGATCACCGCCTTTGCCCGGACCCGCCAGTCGCGACCCGGCGCAGGCCTTCCGTTCCGCCGCAGCTCCTGGGCGCCGGTGGTCGGCAGCCCGGCTCGGCAGGCAAGGCCGGTGGCCCGGCCGCCCTCTCTGAGTACGCGCTGCACCTGCACTCCGGCGCGAACCCGCGCTCCGGCTGCGACCGCCCGAGGGAGGTAGGACACGTGGGCGGCCCGCTTCGCATCGATGCGGCAGCCGAGCGGGCAGGAGCTGCACTGCACGCAGCGCCCCGCGTTGCGGCTGATCGGCCCGCCGCTCGCGCCCAGGGCCTGGGCGCCCTCGGCGCAGAGCTGGCCGTTGCGGCCTAGCGTCTCCAGGTCGAGCGGGGTGACGGCCAATGCCTCCTCGGCCGCCTCGTAGAGGGGGTCGAGCTCGGTCGCCCAGCTGAGGCCCTCCCGGTCGCGCCACTCCTCCAGGACCTCGCGTGGAGCGCGGAAGCAGGTGCCCGAGTTGATCACCGTGGTTCCGCCGACCGTGCGGCCGACGGGAACCGGAATGGCCGGCTTGCCCCGGGCGATCGTCATTCCCCCGTCGCGATAGAAGAGCGGCATGGCCTCGAGTGGGTCGGCCGGGTAGCCGGTGTGGTCGACGTAGGGGCCGGACTCGAGCACCATCACGTCCAGACCTGCCTCGGCGAGCATCGCGGCCGCGGCGGCGCCGCCCGCCCCCGATCCGACGATCGCGACGTCGCACTCCTCGCCCTCCCCGCGGGGCTCGAGGTCACCGAGGTGGGTGGACGGTGGTTGCGGCGCGCCCTCGGCGACCGCGCAGCTGTACTCGAAGCCGATCGCAGTCCGGACGCGCTCATCCCGCGCCCAGCCGATCATCGCGAGGAGCTTGGCGAGCAGGAGCAGGTCGCGGTAGAGCGCGAAGCGCGAGCCCTCCATCTTCGCCATGTACTCGGAGCGGGCCTCGACGCTCAGCTTGCTGAAGCGCCAGGGGAAAGGCAGCCGCTCGAAGACGCGCAGTGCGATCCGCACGACCTGGACCGTCCGGACCGGCAGGCGGGCGAGGAAGCGGGCCAGAGGCTCGGCGACCGGAACCTGCCGCTCGGCGGCCGGCAGGCCGTCCTCGCCAGGGGCGAGCGCCTCCGCGATCGCTCGCAGAGTCCGAAGCTCGGCGGCCCGCAGCCCCGGCGGGCGCCTTCAGGGCGGGGCTGCGGTGGAGCCGACCCGGCCGGCGAGCGACCAGAGCAGCAGCGACACGAAGACCAGGGACCCGTCGACGATCCCATTGAGCAGGTAGACGAAGACGTCGTCCTCGATGAAGAAGATCAACGAGGTGATCGAGGACGCCGTCTTGCCCGCGGCGAGCGCCAGGATCATGGGGCGATAGCGGACGACGTCGGTCGACGCGATCCAGGCGAGGAACGTGATCACGACCATGTAGGCGAAGCCGAGCGAGAGCCAGAGGCGCTCGTCGGTCTTCGGCGCGGGCGTGTCGAAGCCCAGGTGCCCGCCGAGCTCGGTGAGCCGGGCGAGCGTCCCATCGGGCCAGACGATGAAGAAGAAGCCGGTGATCGCGAACCCGGCCGCCAGCAGGCGCAGGTTGAGGACGACGAAGCGCTCGGCTTTCTCCCCTGTCATTGGGCGGGGATCCTAACTGGCTGGCTGGCCAGGATCCCGCGTACCTATGATCCGAGGCATGATCGAGCGAGAGCAGGTCGAGCACGTCGCCCGCCTGGCCAGGCTGAAACTGACCGACGAGGAGCTCGAGCGCATGGCGGGCGAGCTCTCCGGGATCCTCGAGCATGTCGATCGGATTTCCGAGCTCGACCTCGAGGGCGTCGAGCCGACCACGCACGTGATTGCGCTGGAGAACGTGCTCCGTCCGGACAAGCCGCGGCCGAGCTGGGACCGTGACGAGATGCTCGAGCGAGCGCCCGATCCGGCCTCGGGCGCCTTCCGAGTCCCCTCGCCGCAGGCGTAGATGAGCGAGGAGTTGATCGAGCTCACGGTCGCCGAGGCGGCCGAGCGAATCCGCTCCGGCGAGCTGGCCGCGGACGAGTACTTCGAGGCCTACCGGGAGGCGGCGGACGGCGATTCCCTCAACGCTCTGCTCTGGAGGGCCGAGAGCGCCGCCCAGGCCGACCTCGAGGGCACCCGCGCCTCGCAGGACGAAATCGACCCGGAGCGGCCCCTGGCCGGCGTCCCGGTCGCGGTCAAGGACATCTTCTGCACCGAGGGGATCCCCACAACCGCCGGCTCGCGGATCCTGGAGGGCTACCGGCCCCCATACACGGCCACGGCCGTCCGCAGGCTGCGCCATGCCGGGGCCCGGGTGCTCGGCAAGGCCAACATGGACGAGTTCGCGATGGGCTCCTCCAACGAGAACTCCGGCTACGGCCCGGCGCTCAACCCGTGGGACTCGGGCCGCGTTCCCGGTGGCTCCTCGGGCGGGAGCGCGGCGGCGGTCGCTGGACGGCTCGCGCCGTGCGCGATCGGCACGGATACCGGAGGCTCGATCCGCCAGCCGGCGGCCCTCTGCGGGATCGTTGGCATGAAGCCGACCTACGGCGCGGTCTCCCGCTACGGGATGATCGCCTTCGCCTCCTCCCTCGACCAGTGCGGTCCGCTGACCAGGAACGTGACCGACGCGGCCCTGCTGCTACGGGCGATGGAGGGCCACGACCACTGCGACTCGACCTCTGTCGGCATCGACGGCGGCATCGACCTGCCTGGCCGGGAGGACCTCAGGGGCCTGAGCTTCGGTGTGCCCAAGGAGCTCGCCAGCGAGGCCGAGGGGATCGAGTCGGGTGTGCGCGAGGTCTTCGAGCGAACCGTGGCCCTGATCGAGGAGCTCGGCGGAGAGGTCTCCGAGACCGAGCTTCCGCACGCGCCGCACGGGATCTCGGCCTACTACGTCCTGGCTCCGGCCGAGGCCTCAGCGAACCTCGCCCGCTTCGATGGGGTGCGATACGGGCTCCGGGTCGAGGCCGAGGAGCTCTCCGAGATGTACGAGGAGACCCGCGCCCAGGGGTTCGGCGCCGAGGTGAAGCGCCGGATCATGCTCGGCACCTACGCGCTGTCCTCCGGCTACTACGAGGCCTACTACGGCCGGGCCCAGCGGGTCCGCACCAAGATCGCGGAGGACTTCTCGAGGGCGTTCGAGCGCTTCGACTTCATGGTCACCCCGACCTCGCCGACGGTCGCCTTCGAGCTCGGGGCGAAGACCGACGACCCGCTGGCGATGTACCTGAACGACTACTGCACCGTCCCGATGCCCCTGGCCGGCATCCCAGCGATCTCGATCCCGGCCGGCGTCGCGCCGCCCGACGGGGGCGGGCCGGATGATGCGCGGGGGAGCGACAGCGCGATCCGTTTACCAGTTGGGTTCCAGATCGCAGGGCCGGCATTCTCGGACTCCGCGATCCTGGATGTCGCCCACGCGCTCGAGGGGGCGATCGGCTTCCGGAGCGACGGAAACGGAGGTCAGGGGTGAGGGGCGCGCCCGCGCTCACCGACGAGGAGTTTCAGGACGCGGTCCAGGACGCCCTCGACTCGCTGCCGCCGGAGATCGCCTCGCAGCTGACCAACGTGGCGGTGCTCGTCGAGGACCGGCATCCGAGCGGCCGGCTACTCGGCCTGTTCGACCCTCGCGGAGGTCTGCAGCGGATCATCATCTACCGCGAGCACCACGCCAGTCGCGAAAGCGTCAGGGACACTGTCCTCCACGAGATCGGCCACTACTTCGGCGCCGACGAGGCGACGGTCAGGGGGTGGGGCCTGTGAACGATGATGCGAGGGGGCGCGCCAGCGCGACCCGTGAGATGGAGTACGAGCCCGTCATCGGGCTTGAGATCCACGTCCAGCTTTCGACCAAGACCAAGATGTTCTGCGGCTGCTCACCGTCGTTCGGAGACGAGCCGAACACCCACACGTGTCCGGTCTGCCTCGGGCACCCGGGCAGCCTGCCGACGATCAACGAGCAGGCGGTCCGCTATGGGCTGATGATCGCCGCGGCGCTCGAGTGTGAGGTGCCACCCAGCTCGATCTTCCACCGCAAGAACTACTTCTATCCCGACCAGGCCAAGAACTACCAGATCAGCCAGTACGACGAACCCCTTGCCGTCAACGGCCGGCTCGGCGAGGTCCGGATCGAGCGCGCCCACATGGAGGAGGACACGGCGAAGATGATCCACGTCGGCGAATCCGGCCGCATCCACGGCTCGGGCGCCTCCCTGGTGGACTTCAACCGCGCCGGCACGCCGCTGATCGAGATCGTCACCGAGCCCGACCTGCGCTCCGGCCAGCAGGTCCGCGAATGGGCTCAACTCCTGCGCACCACGATTCGCCAGCTCGGTGTCTCCGACGTGAACATGGAGGAGGGCTCACTCCGCGTCGATGCAAACGTCTCGATCCGCGCGGCGGGGACTGAAGAACTAGGCACGAAGACCGAGCTCAAGAACATGAACAGCTTCCGCTTCCTCGAGCGGGGAATCGATGCGGAGCTCGAGCGCCAGCGGGGCCTGTTGGAGGGCGGGGAGCAGGTCGAGCAGGACACGCTCCACTTCCACCCCGAGGACGGCTCACTGATCTCGCTGCGCTCGAAGGAATACGCGCACGACTACCGCTACTTCCCCGAGCCGGACCTGTCGCCCGTGACGCCGACCGAGGAGATGCTGAGGGAGGCGCGCGAATCCCTGCCCGAGCTGCCGGCGCACCGCCGCCAGCGCTACGTGAGCGAGGTGGGCCTCTCCGAGGAGGCGGCGACGACCCTCGCCTTCCAGTCCGAGTACGGCGAGTACTTCGAGCGTGCCGTCGCGAGGGCCGATGGCGCGCCCGCCATGGCGATCGCCAACTGGGTCACCGGCGAGCTGGTGGCAGCGCTTCGCCAGGCGGGGGCCGAGGACGATCCGCTCACCTCCAAGGCCACGCCCGAGGCGGTCGCCGCCCTCGCGGGACTGGTGGAGGCCAAGACGATCTCGCATGGCGCCGGCAAGCAGGTCCTCGCGAAGCTCGTCACCGACGGCGGCGACCCCGCGGAGATCGTCGCGCGTGAGGGCCTCGCCCAGATCTCCGACACCTCCGAGCTCGAGGGGATCGTGGACCGGGCGATTGAGACCGAATCCGAGGCGGCCGAGCAGGTGCGCCAGGGGAACGAGAAGGCGATCGGGCGGATCGTGGGCGCGGTGATGAAGGAGAGCAAGGGACGGGCCGACGGCGGCGCCGTCACCAAGCTGATCAAGGAACGCCTCTAGTTCACCTCTTCGGGCTCCTCCTCGTGCCCTGTGAGGTGCCTTCGGCAGCACAGGGAGGGGACTTTAGGCGTGGGACCGGTGGCTGGACCGTGCCCGGCGCGCGCCCCTACCCTGGGGTCGATGGCCGGCGCGCCCTACCTGCTCATCGCCCTGCTGTTCGGCCTGGCGACCGGGATCGTCGGTCGCGCCAAGGGGAGCTCGTTCTTCCTCTGGTTCCTGATCGGTACGGTCCTGCCCTTATTCGGACTGATCGCCGTGATCCTCTATCGCTCGGAGCACGAGGAGCCGGAGCGGCGCTGTCCGACGTGCAACAAGACCCTCAAGCTGCACGTCCAGGTCTGTCCCCGCTGCGGGACGGACCTCTACCTGCCGGATCCGTCGGAGGTCAGACCGGGACCTGCGCATCGCTCGACCTGAGCCGGTTAAATCCGTGAGGGCTGGGAAGGGAGACATGATGGGTACTCGCACGGCGGCGCGGCTGGGATTTTTTGCCGTACTCGCGACGATGGGCGCACTGCTGGCGAGTCCGGCAGCGCCTGCGGCGGTGATCACACCCAACACCTTCAACGATGAGAACGGGAGCGGCGCGGCCTGCTCACTGCGAGAGGCGATCCTGGCCGCCAACACCGACATGGCGTTCGGCGGGTGTCCGGCGGGCGGTGCTGCCGACACGATCGGCCTTGCCGCCGGGACGTACGGGCTCTCGATACCCCGAGGCTCAACAGGTGACGACAGGCTCGACGGTGATCTCTACGTCGCGAGCCAGCTGACGATCACGCACACCGGCGTCAAGCCGGCCGCAATCGATGGACGTGGGCTCGACCGGGTGATTCGGGTGCTCGGCACCGGGAACCTGACCGCATCGGGTTTCACGATCAGGAACGGAAGGACAAGCCAGTCAGGAGGCGGAATTCGAAACGAGGGGGCCCTGAACCTCTCGAACGCGACCGTAGCCGGGAACGAGACGACCGGCAGCTTCGGCGGCGGGATCTCGAATTCCGGCTCGGCCACGATGTCGCTCACCAACGTGACGATCTCCGGAAACCGGGCGGAAGGCGACGGCGGTGGCATAGACCAGGGTCTCGGTGGGCTGGCGAACCTGAACAACGTCACGATCAGCGGCAACACCGCCGACACCGATGGAGACGCGGGAGGTGGTGGAGGTGTCCTTGTGGCGCCTGGGACCATCTTGAACCCGGAGGGCACCTTCACATTCCGGAACACGATCATCGCCGGCAACCACGACATCTCTCCGCCGGCGGTGGGTGAGGCGCCGGACTGCGGCGGCACCCTGATCTCACATGGTCACAACCTGATCGGGGATCGCACCGGTTGCGGCTTCGCGCCCCGGGGCGGGGACAAGACCAATGTCAACCCACGGCTCGGACCACTGGGTAACAACGGGGGTTCGACTTTTACCTACGCGCTTCTCGCTGGAAGTCCGGCGATCGACGGGGGCGGCGCCGGAGCTGCACCGACCGACCAACGAGGGGTGCGACGGCGGGCACCAGACATCGGTGCCTACGAGCGCGCGACATGCGGCGGGATTGTGGTCAATCGTGTCGGTACCTTCGGCAAGGACAGCCTGACCGGAACGAGCAGGTCCGACGGGATCCTCGGCCTGGGCGGCAAGGACACCCTCAAGGGACGTGCCCGCAAGGATGGCCTGTGTGGAGGCGGTGGCAAAGACAGGCTGATCGGCCAGGGCGGGAGGGACGTCCTGATCGGCGCCAAGGGCAAGGACATCTGCAAGGGCGGAGCCGGCAAGGACGTCGAGAAGACCTGCTGAGCTCTACCTGAGCCAGGTCCGGACGATCGCGTTCGCGAAGCCGAGGCCGTAACGCATCACCGCCGGCTTCTTCGAGTGGCCGTGCTCGCGCTTGGCGACCGTCACGGGCACCTCCTTAGCGGGAATGCCGCGCTTGATCGCCTCGATCAGGAACTCGGAGGTGTGGAACTGCTCCTGCCGCAGCACGAGCTGGGGGAGGACCGTCGTGCGCACCGCTCGGTAGCCGTTGGAGCAGTCGGACACCTTGGTTCGCGTGATGAAGGAGACGACCTTGTTGAAGAACACGATGCCGAATTCCCGCGAGCGGGAATTCGGATCTGAGGTGCCCAGAACCCGCGAGCCGTGCGCGACGTCCACCTCGTCGTCGAGGACGGGCTTCACCAGTCGCTCCATCTCGCTCGGCAGGTGCTGGCCGTCCGCATCCAGCGTGACCACCACGAGCGAGCCGGACTCGGCCATCAACCGGTAGCCGGTTCGGAGGGCAGCGCCGCCACCGCGATTGATCACGTGGCGGGCCACCACAGCGCCGGCCTTCGCGGCCTCCTCGCTGGTGTCGTCGCGGGAGCCGTCGTCGACCACCAGGATCGCCGTCGGCTCCCCGCAGACCTCCGGCGGGATGCTCCGGACCACGCCGCCGACGCTCTCGGCCTCGTTGAAGGCGGGAACGACCACGGCGATCTTGTCTCGAAAGCGCTCCGGGAGCTTCGCCTCGCGGAACTCCTCCCAGGCGAGCCCCTCGAGCAGGGCGGAGAGCTGCTGGTTCATCCGCGCGCTCTCGGTCAGCGCCCGGAGGACGAGGAGAAAGAGGATCACGATCGCGAACACCGCGAGGCCGAGAATTCGCCCGCCATTGCCGCGCTCGAAGGCGAAGGCGGAGAGCAGCGAGTTGAGGAGCTCCGTGCCCGAGACGATCGCGAGCACGATCCCGCCGAAGATCGCGAGCAGGACGGCCCCGTTGGACAGCGAGCGGCGCCGCCAGATGGCGAACGCGATCAACAACACGGCGAAGATGAGGCCGAAGGCGCGCAGCGCCGTCAGCTCTTCGGGGAAGACCGATGCGATCAGTGGCAGGTTCAAGGCGGCGCCAGAATAGGCCCCGGAACCCCCATCAGGCGGGTTGTCGCTGTCGGGACGCCCCGCATTACGGGGACGACGATGCGCCGCCCCGGGCGTTACCCTGCCGCGTTCACCATGCGCGTCCTCATCCTCGGGGGCGACGGCTATCTCGGCTGGCCGACGGCGATGCGCTTCTCCGCCGGCGGGCACGAGGTCTCCGTCGTCGACAACTTCTCCCGCCGGCGCTGGCACGAGAAGCACGGCACGGACTCACTGACCCCAATCCGCTCCCTGGAGGAGCGGATCTCAGCCTGGAGTGAGATCTCGGGCAAGGAGATCACGTCCTACATCGGCTCGATCGAGGACGCGGAGTTCCTCGAGCGGGTGATCGTCGAAACGAAGCCGGAGGCCGTGATCCACTACGGCGAGCAGCCCTCCGCGCCCTTCTCGATGGCCAATCGCGAGCAGGCCGTCGAAACCCAGTACACGAACGTGATCGGCACCCTCAACCTGCTCTTCTTCCTCCGCGACCACGCCCCGGACTGCCACCTGGTGAAGCTCGGAACGATGGGTGAGTACGGGACGCCGAACATCGATATCGAGGAGGGGTTCATCGAAATCGAGCACAAGGGCCGCAAGGACACGCTGCCCTTCCCGAAGCTGCCCGGCTCGCTCTACCACCTCTCCAAGGTCCACGACTCGAGCAACATCCACTTCGCCTGCCGGATCTGGGGACTCCGCTCGACCGACCTCAACCAGGGCGTGGTCTACGGGATCGAGACGGACGAGACGGCGCAGGACGAGCGCCTCTCAACCCGCTTCGACTACGACGAGTGGTTCGGCACCGTCCTCAACCGCTTCTGCGTCCAGGCCGTCATCGGCCATCCGCTCACCGTCTACGGCAAGGGCGGCCAGACGCGCGGCTTCCTCAACGTCCGCGACACGCTCCAGTGCGTGGAGCTTGCCGTCAACAACCCGGCCGAGCCCGGGGAGTACCGCGTCTTCAACCAGTTCACCGAGAGCTTCTCCGTGGCCGAGCTCGCCCAACTCGTCCGGCGCTCCGGCGCGGAGGTCGGTCTCGAGGTCGAGATCGATCATGTCGAGAACCCGCGCGTCGAGGCCGAGGAGCACTACTACAACCCGGTCCACACCAAGCTGCTCGACCTGGGCCTGGAGCCCCGCCACCTCGGCGATGAGCTGGTCCGCTCGATGCTGACCACGATCGAGCGGCACCGCGACCGCGTGATCGACTCGGCGATCGACCCGCGGACGCAGTGGAAGCCCTCACACGAGCCGGCCGGGGCGCGTTAGCGCTCCGGGCAGCTCGCCGCGCCTGCTGCCCTCGCTCGTCTACTCCGTCGCGAACGAGCCGTATTTGATCTCGGCGCCGGTCCGGTAGGTCGCCGTGACTACACCGGTGGAGGAGACCTGTGAGCTCGTCACCTCCAGGCCGTCAGGGAGTGTGCCGCCGTCGAACAGCCGCTTTCCCTTGCCGAGCACGAGAGGGAAGGTCATCAGGCGGAACTCGTCGATCAGTTCGTGCTCGAGCAGCGTCTGGATCAGGTTCGCGCTGCCGTGCACCTGAAGCTCGGGCCCGTCTTGCTGCTTGAGCGCCCGGATTCCATCGGGCACCCCGCCCTCGATCAGATTCGACTTCTCCCAGTCGAGTTCGGTGAGCGTGGTCGAGGCGACGTACTTGGTCGCGTTGTTCAGCACGTCGGCACCCGGTTCGTCCGGGTTGCGCGGCCAGAAGGCCGCGAAGATCTCGTAGGTCTTGCGGCCGAGGACGAGGTCGAAAGGCTCCGACATCCACTCGCCCATCCTCTGCTGCATCCCCTCGTCCCAGTAGCCGAACGACCAGCCGCCGTGTTCGAAGTCCCCGCTGGGGTCCTCCTCCGGGCCGCCCGGCGCCTGCATGACTCCGTCGAGGGTGATGAAGCTGCTCACGACCAGGTCTCGCATCTGCGGATCCTTTCCTCGGGTTCGACCGATATGACCGGTTGGGAACTCGAAAGTCATCGGCAGGAGCGATTCGCGCCAGCCGAGGGCGCTTGGCTACCATCGCCAGACGATGCGCGCTGCTGACGCTCTGATGGAAGCCCTCAAGGCGGAGGGCACGCAACACATCTTCGGCATCCCGGGCGGGGCGAACCTGCCGATCTACGACGCCGTCCACGATGCCGAGATCACCCACATCCAGGCTCGTCACGAGCAGGGGGCCGGCCACATGGCGGAGGGATACGCCAAGGCTTCTGGGCGCGTCGGCGTCGCGTTCGCCACCTCTGGCCCCGGCGCCACCAACCTGGTCACCCCGATCGCCGACGCGATCATGGACTCGGTCCCGACCGTCTTCATCACCGGCCAGGTCCGCACCGAGCTGATCGGCACCGACGGCTTCCAGGAGGCCGACGTGAACGGCATCACGATGCCGGTCGTCAAGCACAGCCTGATGGTGCAGGACCCGCGCAAGATCCCGGAGTACGTCCACGCCGCCTTCCACCTCGCCTCGACCGGTCGCCCGGGCCCCGTCCTGGTCGACGTCCCCCAGGACCTCTCCCGAGCGGACATTGACTATGAGCCGATCACGGACAGCCCCAACCTGCCGGGCTACAAGCCCTCCACCGAGGGGAACATCAAGCAGATCCGGATCGCCGCCAAGGCGCTCGCCAACGCCCAGCGGCCGGTGATGTACGTCGGCGGAGGCGTGATCAACGCCAATGCGTCCGAGGAACTGCGCGAGCTCTGCCTCTCCGACAACTTCCCCGTCACAAGCACGGTGATGGGCCTCGGGGCCTTCCCGGCGCCGCACGAGCAGTGGCTCGGGATGCTCGGGATGCACGGCACCCGCACCGCCAACTACTCGATGGACAACGCCGATCTGATCGTCGCGATCGGTGCGCGCTTCGACGACCGCATCACCGGCAAGCTCTCAGAGTTCGCCCCGCGCGCCAAGTTCGTCCACATCGACATCGACCCGGCCGAGATCTCCAAGAACGTACCGGCGCACATCCCGATCGTGGGCGACGCCAAGGAGGTACTGCCCAAGCTGACCAAGGAGTACCGCGCCACCAAGGCCGACCGCACCCGGCTCGACGCCTGGTGGGACCAGATCCGCGCCTGGCAGAAGGAGTACCCGCTCGGCTACGAGGACTCCTCCGACCCCGAGATCAAGCCGCAGCGGATGATCCAGGCGATGTACGCGGCGACCGACGGCGACGCGATCATCACCTCCGACGTCGGCCAGCACCAGATGTGGTGCGCGCAGTACTACGACTTCGCGAAGCCGCGCCGCTGGATCAACTCGGGCGGCCTAGGGACGATGGGCTTCGGCCTGCCAAGCGCGATCGGCGCAAAGGTCGCCTGCCCCGACGAGACGGTCGTCTGCCTGGCGGGCGACGGCAGCCTGATCATGACCTGCCAGGAGTTCGCCACCGCCGTGCGGCATGAGATCCCGATCAAGGTCTTCCTGATGAACAACGGCTACTTCGGCATGGTTCGCCAGTGGCAGGAGCTCTTCTGGGACGGGCGCTACTCCTCGGTCGAGATGGGCCCCAGCCCCGACTGGCCGAAGCTGGCCGAGGCCTTCGGCCTCAAGGGGATGATGGTCGACGACAAGAACGAGGTCGAGGCGGCAATGGGCGAGGCGCTCGCCGCCGACGGTCCCGTGCTCCTCGACGTCCGCGTCACCCAGGAGGAGAACTGCTACCCGATGATCCCGGCGGGAGCGGCCGCGCGGGACATGGTGGGCTGAGCATGGAAGCCGGCACACCCGATCTGATCAAGCTCGAGGACCTGGACGCCGCGGCCGGCGCGCTCACGGGGCGCAAGCACGTCCTCTCGATTCTGGTCGAGAACCGACCCGGCGTTCTTGCCCGGGTCGCAGGTCTCTTCAGTCGCCGCGGCTTCAACATCGACACGCTCGCCGTGGGGCCGACCGAGGACCCGGAGGTCTCCCGGATCACGCTGACCGTGGACGGCGCCGTGCACCCGATCGATCAGGTCACCAAGCAGCTCCACAAGCTCGTCAACGTGATCAAGATCCGGGACATGGAGCCGGGCGAGACGATCGCCCGCGAGATGGCGCTCTTCAAGGTCTCCGCGCCGATCGAGAGCCGCGCCGAGATCATGCAGTTCGCCGAGATCTTCCGGGCCAAGATCGTCGACGTCTCCCGGCGCTCCCTGACCATCGAGGTCACCGGCAGCGCGGATAAGGTCGAGGCCTTCGAGCGCATGATCCGCCCGCACGGACTGATGGAGATGGTCCGCACGGGCGAGGTCGCGATCGCCCGTTCCAAGCCGGACGCCTAGACCGCAATCCCGATGGGGGTCGCGGCCGAATCCACCGAGACACTGCTGGCCGGGCTCGAGACCGCGCTCTCTCGCGTAGACCTGAGCCTGCCGACCCGGCTCGTCTCGGCCACCGTCGAGATCGATCCCGATGTTGACCCGGTCGCGATCGTCACGGGCTCCCGACTTGCCGCCGACCGCTGGTTCAGTTGGGAGCAGCCGGACCGAGGCTTCGCCGTCGCCGGCCTGGGGTCGGCCACCCAGGTGGTCAGCAGGGGGGAGGACCGCTTCACGGACCTCGCCGAGCGCTGTGCTTGGGCGACCCATGACCGGGTGGCGGAGGAGCCGAGCGAGCTGCCCGTCGGTGCTGGCCCGGTCTGGGCGACCGGCTTCTCCTTCGCGCCGAGCGGCGGCGCGGACCCGCTCTGGGCCTCACTGCCCCCGGCCCTCGCGGTCATGCCGGAGATCTCGCTCGTTCGCGGCCCGGAGGGCAGCTTCCTCACCGCGACCATCTTCATCGAGCCCGGCGCCGACCCCGAGGCGCTGCTGGAGCGCGCCGCCGGCCGGATCGCCTCGCTGCGCGAGGCGGTACTCACCCCAGCCGACCCGCATCCGAGCGCGGCCACCCGGATCTTCGGCCGCTATCCGCCGCACCGCTACGAGCGGATCGTCTCCGCGGCGGTGGAGCGCATCCGCTCCAGCTCCGTCGAGAAGGTCGTGCTCGCCCGCGAGCTGACCGTCGAGGCACCGGCCGCTCACGACCCGACGGCCCTGCTCGGCGCCCTCCGTGACCTGTTCCCGTCCTGCTTCTGCTTCTGCTTCGGCACGCCGGAGGCCGCCTTCCTCGGGGCGAGCCCCGAGTTGCTCGTGCGCCGCTCCGGCGCGGTGGCCGCCACCGTCGCCCTCGCCGGGACCACGCCGCGAAGCGCCGACCCCGCCGTCGACGACCATCTCGGCGAGGCGATGCTGCGCAGCCCGAAGGTCCGCGACGAGCACGGCATCGTCGTGCGGCGAATCGAGCGCACGCTTCGGAGGCACGCGGTCTGGGTCCATGCCGAAGGGCAGCCCTTCGTGGTCAAGGTGGGCAACCTCCAGCACCTGGCGACGCCGATCCGGGCCCAGCTCGCCGAGTCCCACAGCGCGATCGAGCTCGCCGGCTTCCTGCATCCGACCCCGGCGATCGGCGGCGAGCCGCGGGCTCCGGCGCTGGAGCTGATCCGCGAGCTCGAGGGCATCGACCGCGGTTGGTACACCGGCCCCGTCGGCTGGATGGACGCCGCGGAGGACGGAGAGTTCTGCGTCGGCCTGCGCTCGGCTTTGATCCGCGACCGCGAGGCTCATCTCTTCGCGGGCTGCGGAATCGTCGCCGACTCCGACCCCACCGCGGAGCTCCAGGAGTCCGAGCTCAAGTTCGAGGCGCTGCTGCCGCTGCTATCGGGCTGAGCTTCCTTCGCGGCCGGTCGCCGCGCGGAGCAGCACCGTCCAGGGCCGGATGCTCTCGGTCGCGTGGAGTTCCTCCGGCCAAGGATCATCGGCGAGGCGGGCCCGGATCTCCGCCTCGTCCTCGGCATCGACCACCAGCAGGGCATTCTCGCCGTCGCCCTCGCCGATGGGGCCGCCCAAGACGACGAACCGCTCCTCGGCGAGCCGATCCATGAAGGCCGCATGCTCGTCCCAGCCGTCCTGCTCGCGCCGGGGCCGGGAGTGGTCCCATGCGGGGCCCTTGGCTCGCTCCACCAGGAAGTAGGCCACCTGCCCGAGTCTACGCCCGCTCCCTGCGACCGACGGCCTCGGCGGCCGTGGCCGAGAGCTCCCGGTGGAGCTCCAGGTTCCGCGCCCGGTCCGTGCGGACCACGATCATCCGCGCATCCCCGGCAAGGGCCTCCTCCAGCTCGCCCGGAGAGGCAGGCACGGCCACCGAAAGGTCGAAGAGCCCCGCCGTGTCCGCCGGGTCACGGCCGGCGGGCGTGCCCAGCAGGGCCTCGAACTCCGCCACCGGCATGGCCTGCTCCTGCGGCAGGAAGTGGAAGATCCCACCGCCGGAGTTGTCGATCACGATCAGGCGAAGATCCGGGGCATGCCGCACCGCCGCCAGGCCGCCGATGTCGTGGAAGAGCGCAAGATCACCGAGAACGACCCAGGTTCGGGTGCCAGTTCCCGCGGCGAGTCCGGCCGAGGTGGAGACCAGCCCGTCGATCCCGTTCGCGCCGCGGTTGGAGGCGAATCGCACTCCCTCAGGGCCGGGGCGCAGGAAGGCCTCGAGGTCGCGGACCGGCATGCTCGAGGCGGCGAGGACGGCGTCGCCATCTCGGAGCGCCCGCCCCAGCGCAGGCCACAGGCCCGGCTCGCTGAGCTCCTCCAGTCGTTCGAGTCCCCCGTCGACCGCCTCTCGCACGGCCCGTTCGGACTCGAGCCAGCCGGTGGCAAAGGGCGCCCCGGCCACCGCCGCGGCCCCGGGACGCAGGCGTGAAAGACGTTCGGTCAGTGCCCGCGCCGTCACGGCCGGCTCTGAGCGGACCAGAGTCCCTGCGCGGCGAGTCGGCTCGCGCCAATCACCCACCGGGTCGACGACGATCTGCTCGAGATCCTCGATCGCCGCCAGCCACTGCCTCAGCGGCTTGCTGGTGGGGAGGTCCCCGAAACGGAGCACGAGCTCGGGTTCGAGCTCCATCGGGCGGTCGCGCGCGATGGCGTCGTAGGTGGTGACGAGCAGCGAGCGATCGTGCGGTCCCCTCCGCAGCTGGGAGGTGGGCTCGGCCAGGATGGGATAGCCGGCGGCGCTCGCCAGCTCTGCAACCGGGCCGGCCAGCCTGGGATCCGGTTGCCGTCCGGCGACGATCAGACCGCGAGGCGCGCGTTCGATCCGCTCCGCGAGACGATCCAGCAGAGCCTCGTCGGCTCGTGGTGGCGCGACGGTCACGGCCTGCACTGGGGCGTCGCGTCGCCCCTCGAGCGCGAGCGGTTCAGTGGCCGTCACCTGACCCTCGACCGGCACGGGCGCCAGCGGTTCGCGCCAGGCCACGTTCAGGTGCACCGGTCCCGGGCGCGGATCGCCGTTCGCCGACGCATACGCGCGGCAGGCCACGGAACGGAAGTGGAGGAGCCCGTCGTTGTCGGCCTCGTGCGTCCCGACCTCGCAGAACCACCGCACCGCCTCCCCGTAGAGCTTGAGCTGGTCGATCGTCTGTCCGGCGCCGATGTCGCGCAGCTCGGGGGGCCGATCGGCGGTGAGCACGATCAGCGGCACGCTCGCCTCGTGCGCTTCGACGACCGGGGGATGGAGGTTCGCGGCGGCCGAACCCGAGGTGCAGAGCACGACCGCCGGAGCGCCGGTGGCGAGGGCCGTGCCCAGGGCGAAGAATCCGGCGCTGCGCTCGTCGAGGATCACCGTCACCTCGATTTCGGGCTGCCGCCAGAGGGCGACGGCGAGCGGGGTGGAGCGCGAGCCGGGGGAGAGGACCGCCCTGCGGACGCCGCTCCGGGCGAGCTCCTCGACCATCGCGGAGGCGAGGGCGGTGTTGCGGTTGGTCGGGTCCATCGCCGCCAACCGTAGATCAGTCGAGGCGGCGGGCCGCAAGCGCTTCTTCGTCGATCTCAACGCCCAGTCCGGGTCCCTGGTCGAGATGAAGCTCGTCGCGGACCGCGGTGGCGCCGCGCCCCAGCGTCGCCGAGAAGAGCCGCTCGGTGGCCAGGCCGTGCGCCACGCCCGCGTCGCCACCGCGCGCCCGAAGCGCCTGCACGGCATGAGCCGCGGCGGTGATCCCCACCGGTCCCTCCAGGGAGCTGGACAGATACGACGGGATCGTCTCGGCGATCTCGAGTGCCGCTCCCAGTCCGCCGACCTTGGCGACCTTGACCGCCGCCAGGTCACAGGCGTCGAGCTCACGCGCCCGGCGTGCGTCGAACGGCGAGACGAGGCTCTCGTCCGCCGCGATCGTCACCTCGACCCGACGGCGCAGATCCACCATCTGCTCGAAGGTGCCGACGGGCTGCTCGGCGAGCTCGATCCGGTGACGGGCGAGCGCCTCGAGCCGATCCGCGGCGTCATCGACGCCCCAGGCGCCGTTGGCATCCACCCGGATCGCGATCTCGTCGCCGAGCGTCTGCCTGACGGTCGCGACCTGCGTCACGTCGCCAGCCAGGCCGACCTTGAGCTTGTACGTGCTGAAGCCCTCCGCCCGCCACACCTCGAGCATGGACCGGGTGGCCGAGGGGTTGGCCGCCGGCAGCGTTGCGTTGCAGATCACCGGTGCCGCCTCCTGGGCGCCGAGAAGGCGCCAGACCGGCTCGTTCGATGCGCGACCGATGAGGTCGTGCAGCGCGATGTCGACCGCGGCGACGGCCTGGGGCGAGGCGCCGCGATTGCGGCAGCGGGCGATCGCCGACCAGATCCGCGTCGGTTCGAGATCGCCGTCGAGCAGCCCCGGCCAGCAGCGGTCCCGGATCTCCGAGGCGATCTGCTCGATGCCGATTCCCCCGCGCAGCGAGAGGGCCGTCGTCTCGCCCCATCCCTCCACGCCCTCGCCGCGGATCCGGACCAGGACGAGCTTTCGCTCCCGGAGCTCCCCCCTCGCGGTGATGTACGGCTCGCGAAACGGCAGCGAGTAGGGAATGACCTCGATCGCCTCCAGCCGCACGAGGCGATGCTACGGGTAGCGCCTACGACGCGATCAGCAGGCCGGTGGAGACGGCAAGACTGAACGCGCCCAGCAGCGCGCCCGTTCCGGCCAGGGCGCCGTTGAGCGCCGGGCCGTCCGTACGGGTGAGCACCGCCCCCGTCGGCTTGATCGCGAGTGGCGCCGAGACGAAGCCGAGGAGCGCCCACCACGGGCCGCCGTTCGCGGCGAGGGTCAGGAGCAGAGCGAGATAGGCGCCGCCGATCAGCGCGAGGTAGAGGCGTCGGGCATCGTCGCGACCCATCCGCACGGCCAGGGTGCGCTTGCCCGCGCGGCGGTCCGTATCGACGTCCCGCACGTTGTTGACGACCAGGATCGCGGTTGCCAGACAGCCGACGGCGACGGAGAGCCCGAAGGGCAGCCAGTCGAGCCGCTCGAGCTGCACGTAATAGGACCCGTTCACGGCGACCAGGCCGAAGAAGAGGAAGACGAAGAGCTCCCCCAGGCCCGCATAGCCGTAGGGTCTGGGCCCGCCGGTGTAGAGGACGCCGGCTGCGATGGATGCGGCGCCCACCGCGATGATCACCCAGCCCGCGACCGTGGCCAGGTAGATGCCCGCGACGACGGCGACCCCGAAGGCGAGCCAGGTCGCGATCAGCACGCTGCGTGGGGCGACCAGCCCCGCCGCCGTCACCCGGACCGGCCCGAGGCGGTCGACGGTGTCGGCGCCACGCTTGGCGTCGGAATAGTCGTTCGCCAGGTTCGTCCCGATCTGGATGAAGATCGAGCCGATCAGGGCTGCGATGAATGCCGCGACCCGCGGCAGGTCCCCGTGCTCCTCGATCGCCACCGCCGTCCCGACCAGGACCGGTGCGATCGCCGCCGGCAGCGTCCGGGGACGCGCCGCCATCAGCCAGATCCGCAACTAGGGCCTCTTCGGGTACTTGGAGAAGTCCGGGCTGCGTCCCTGCTGGTAGGCGTTGCGGCCCTCCTGGCCTTCCTCGGTCATGTAGAAGAGCAGCGTCGCGTCGTGGGAGAGCTGCTGGATCCCGGTCAGCCCGTCCTCGGTAGCGTTGAAGCTCGCCTTGAGCAGCCGCAGGGAGAGGGGGGAGAGGGCTGCCATCTCCCGGCACCAGGCGACGGTCTCACGCTCGAGCTGGTTGAGAGGGACGACCGTGTTGACCAGCCCCATGTCGAGCGCCTCCTGCGCGTCATAAAGGCGGGAGAGGAACCAGATCTCCTTGGCCTTCTTGACCCCGACGTTGCGTGCGAGCAGGGAGGACCCGAATCCCCCGTCGAAGCTGCCGACGCGCGGGCCAGTCTGCCCGAAGACGGCGTTGTCGCCGGCGATCGTCAGGTCGCAGACCAGATGGAGGATGTGCCCGCCCCCGACCGCGTAGCCGGCGACCATCGCGATGACGGGCTTGGGCAGGCGCCGGATCTGGACGTGCAGGTCGCCGACGTCGAGCCGTCCCACGCCCTTCTGGGCGACCTCGTCCTTGCCCATGTAGCCGTCGTCACCGCGGATCCGCTGGTCACCGCCGGAGCAGAACGCCTCGTCGCCGGCGCCGGTGAAGATGATTGTCGCGACCTCGGTGTCATCGCGCGCCCGGGTGAAGGCGTCCCGGAGCTCGGCCAGGGTGGGCGGCCGGAAGGCGTTGTGGACCTCCGGCCGGTTGATGCTGATCTTCGCGATCGAGTCGCCGCGCTCGTAGATCACGTCCTCGTAATCGCCCTCGGCGCGCCACTCGATCGGCGCGTAGAGCTGCTCCTCGGGGGGTGCGTCCTTGTGTCGCCGCGGCACGGCGGCAACCATAGCCACCACGAAACGGGTTGCGCCTGGCGGCGCACCCTCGCATTTGTTCTTACGCTTCGGGGGTGAAGCTCGACAACTGGCTCGCGCAGCGTGCTCACAGTTGCCCCGAGCGGACCGCGCTGGTCACGGAAGCCTCCAGCGTCACCTACGCGGAGCTGGAGGCGGAGGCGACCTGGGTCGCTCGCCGGCTCGCCGCTTACGGGGTGAGGAGGGACGCGGTCGCGGCGCTCACGATGCATCCGCGCCGGGAGGAGGTCGTGCTGATGCACGCGCTGATGAAGCTCGGCGCCGTTGCGCTTCCCCTCAGTCCGCGCCTGACCGAGGCCGAGCGGGCCGCGGTGCTGGCCGCCGAGCGGCCGGCGGTCGACCTCAACGACGCGGCCGAGCTCACCCAGACGGAGGCCGATCTGCCGCTGCTGGGTGAGCACGACATGGAGGACCTCCAGTGCCGGATCCTGACCAGCGGCACCTCCGGCGAGCCGCGGCCGGTCGGGCTCACCTACGGGAACTTCGTGTTCAGCGCGGTCGGATCCGCCTTCAACATCGGGGTCGATCCCTCGGACCGCTGGCTCTGCTGCCTGCCACTCAGCCACGTCGCCGGCCTTTCGATCGTCATCCGCTCGGTGATCTACGGGACCACCGCCGTCCTCCTCGACGGCTTCGACATCGACCTGGTGGCGACCACCCTCGTCACTGGGGACATCTCCGTCCTCTCGCTGGTGCCGACCCAGCTGATCCGACTACTAGAGGCAGACGCCGACCTGTCCGCGCCGCGCGCGATCCTGATCGGCGGAGGCCCTGTCCCGGCGGACGCACTCCGCGAGGCGCTCAGCCGGGGCGCGACCGTGGTGCAGACCTACGGCATGACCGAGACGTGCTCCCAGGTCACCACGCTGGCGCCGGAGGATGCCGACCGCAAGGTTGGCTCGGCCGGACGGCCGCTGCTCACGACCCACGTCCGCATCGAGTCCGGAGAGATCCTGGTCCAGGGGCCGACCGTGGCGCCCGGCTGCTACGAGAGCGACGGCTGGCTGCACACCGGCGACCTCGGGCATATCGACGAGGAGGGGTTCCTCTACGTCACCGGCCGCAGCGGCGAGGTGATCGTCACCGGCGGGGAGAACGTCATGCCGGCCGAGGTCGAAGCGGTCCTGATCGCCCACCCCGCGGTCGCCGACGCGGCTGTGGTCGGTCGCCCCGATCCCGAGTGGCAGGAGGCCGTCTGCGCGCTGGTTGTCGTCGCCGACGGCAGGCGGACGAGTGAGGAGGAGCTCCGCTCCCACTGCTCCGCCTCGCTCGCCTCCCACAAGGTTCCGAAGCGGGTCGACTTCATCCCGAACCTGCCGCGCACCGCTTCCGGCAAGCTCCTGCGCGGGCAGTTGCCCGAGCCGGCCGGCCGTTGAGACGGCCGAAGCCGGCCACCCGCACGCGCGGATGACGCCGCATGCCGTCGCTGGATCGCCACCCGCGTCCTCGCGCGTAGCAACCACTACGCGCTTCGGCCGCGTGCGGCGCCCAGCTCGGCCTGCGACGCCCCCGCGCGCACGCCTGGCCAACTTCGACCCTCTAGCATCCGCCGCCTCATGGCCGCCGAGGACGTCCTCTACGACAAGGACGCGGATCTCTCCGCGCTCGAGGGGAAGACCATCGCGATCCTGGGCTACGGCTCTCAGGGCCATGCCCACGCGCTCAACCTGAAGGACTCGGGCATGGATGTCGTCGTCGGGCTCCGCCCCGACTCCTCCAGCCGCGCGGACGCGGAGGCCGAGGGGCTCGAGGTGCTCGATGTCGCCGACGCCGCCAGCAGGGGCGACGTCGTGATGATCCTTCTCCCGGACGAGAAGCAGGCCCAGATCTGGGGCGAGGAGATCTCGGACGGAATCGCCGACGGGAACCTCCTGATGTTCGCCCACGGCTTTGCGATCCGATTCGGACAGATCGATCCGCCACCCGGGGTCGACGTCGGCATGGTCGCGCCGAAGGGTCCCGGGCACCTCGTCCGCCGCGAGTTCACGGAGGGACAGGGAGTGCCCTGCCTGATGGCGGTCCACCAGGACGCCACCGGCACCGCACACGACCAGGTCCTCGCCTACGCCTCGGGCATTGGCGGAGGCCGGGCCGGGATCATCGAGACCACCTTCAAGGACGAGGCCGAGACCGACCTCTTCGGCGAGCAGGCCGTCCTCTGCGGCGGCGCCACCGAGCTCGTCCGGGCCGGCTTCGACACGCTGGTCGAGGCGGGCTATGACCCGCGGCTCGCCTACTTCGAGTGCCTGCACGAGCTCAAGCTGATCGTCGACCTCATGTACGAGCACGGCATCCAGGGGATGCGCCACTCGATCTCCAACACCGCCGAGTACGGCGACATGACCCGGGGTCCTAAGGTGATCACCGACGAGACCCGCCAGGCGATGAAGAAGATCCTCGCCGACATCCAGTCAGGCGAGTTCGCGAAGGAATGGATCGCCGAGAACGAGGCCGGTCAGGAGAACTTCCATCGCATGCGCGAGGAGGCGGCCGGCTCCCAGGTGGAGAAGGTCGGCAAAGACCTCCGCGCGATGATGCCCTGGATCCAGGACTAGCCGAGCGCGAGGCTCAGGCGCTCGTCAACGGCTCCTGCTGTGAGATCGGCGGCAGGGTCTCGGTTATCAGGAGGAAGTAGGCGGTCGCGCGCAGCTGGTACGCGAGTCCCCAGCTGAGGACGTTGTGCGTGCCGGTGGCGTTACGGCCGGTGAAGACGATGTGGAACCAGGCGACCGCGGCGGCCACCGGGTAGACGGTGCCGATCAGGTAGAGCATGAAGAGGACCGGGAAGCCGAGGATGAAGCGGAAGCCGGTCTTCCAGCGGTTGTAGCGCTCCAAGCGGGCTGCGACGGGTGCGCGGATCGGGTAGCCGGGCGCCTCCTCGAACCCGAACGGCGGCCACTCGTCGGTCTGCAGGTTGAAGAAGGCATTGGAGCGGGCGATGAAGCGGATCACTCCGGCGTTGAACTTGTAGAGGCCCTCCGGGTGGCGCCCCGTGAAGACAATCGCGAACCAGGCCAGGAAGGCGACTATGAAGGCCGCGAATACATATGCGCTGCCGAGGATGAGCCAGGGGATGGCGAGGATGAGGCGGAAGCCGGTCTTCGACCGGCTCCGCCTCCCCTCATAGTCAGCCTCGTATCCGACCGGGTACAGCTTCTAGACCTCGGGGGTTCGGCTCGCCGCTTCGCTCGAGATCTGACCTGCCGGGGCCGCTCCGGTCTCCTCGTAGGAGAACGGCGGGTAGTCCTCGGTCAGCAGGAGGAAGTATCCGCCCCCCCGCGTCAGGTAGGCCGAGGCCGAGCGGATCGGATTGAAGAGCCCCTCGGGCAGCTTCCCGGTGAACAGGATCGCGAACCAGGCGATCAGCGCGCAGACGCTGAGGATGATCGCCTGGACGATCGCGAGCAGGTACACCGGGATCCCGATGAGGAAGCGCAAGCCGGTCTTCAGCCGGCTGTATTGATCGAGTGGGGGAGCAACGCCGACGCGAACCGGGTACTGCGGCGCCTCGTCTCCTCCGAACGGCGGCCACTCGTCGGTGAGCAGATACTCGAACCCGTTCACCCTGCTGATCATCCGTAGGTAGCCCACGTTGAAGTTGTAGAGGCCCTCCGGATAGCGGCCGGTGAAGACGATCGCGAACCACGCGATCACCGCGGCGATCTGTGCGACGAAGCCGTAGATCGCGGCGACGATCAGCCAGGGGATCGCGACGATGTAGCGGAAAAACGTGGTCAGGCGATTCCGGCCTTCGAGCGCGGGATCCGCCTCGTAGCTGATTGGGTACATGCTCTCTCCCAGGTCGAGGTTGGGGATTGCGCCCCCGGGCGAGCCTCCCCAACGGACGCGCGGCCACACTACTTCACGGTTCGGAGGTCAGTCCAGGGCGCTGGCCAAATAACGCCCACATCGGGCGACGTTTAGCCTTGCGGCTCGCTCTGAATCGATGACCCGCACGATGGTGGAAATCCCCGATGCCCTGAAGCCGGTCGACGGCCGTTTCGGCTGCGGCCCCTCGAAGGTGAGGCCGGAGGCCCTCGCCAAGCTGGCGAGCCAGAACGACCTGATGGGCACCTCGCACCGCCAGCAGCCCGTCAGGGATCTCGTCGCACGCGTCCGGTCGGGACTCGGCGAGCTCTTCGACCTCCCCGAGGGCTATGAGGTAGCGCTGGGCAACGGCGGCACGACCGCCTTCTGGGATGCGGCGGCCGCCTGGCTCGTCCGCGAGCGGCCCCTGCACCTGGCCTACGGCGAGTTCTCCTCGAAGTTCGCCAAGTCGACGGGCGGCGCGCCGTTCCTCTCGGACCCGATCGTTATCGACTCCGAGCCGGGTGATGCCCCGAGACCGGTCGCCGATCCCGATGCCGATGTGCTCGCCTGGGCGCAAAACGAGACCTCGACCGGCGTGATGGTGCCCGTGCAGCGACCGGATGGGTCGGGCGAGAGCCTGGTCCTGATCGACGCCACCTCCGGCGCCGGAGGACTGCCGGTCGACGTCGGCGATGCAGACGCCTACTACTTCGCGCCTCAGAAGGCCTTCGCGGCCGACGGAGGGCTCTGGCTCGCGCTGTTCAGCCCGGCTGCGATCGAGCGAATCGAGCAGCTCGACGGGGCCGACGACCGACGCTGGCAGCCCGCGTTCCTCTCGCTTGCCCTCGCGCTCGAGAACTCGCGCAAGGAGCAGACCTACAACACGCCCTCGGTCGCGACGTTGTTTTTGCTCGCCGATCAGATCGAGTGGCTCCTCGAGGGAGGAGGGCTCGAATTCGGCGTCTCTCGCAGCCGTGCCTCATCGCAGCAGCTCTACGGCTGGGCGCAGGGCTCGGAGGTGGCCACCCCGTTCGTCGGCGACCCGGCGAAGCGGTCACTGGTGGTGGGAACGATCGACTTCGACGAGTCGGTGGACGGCGCGGCGCTGGCCGCAACCCTGCGGGAGAACGGCATCGTGGACACGGAGCCCTACCGCAAGCTCGGTCGCAACCAGCTGCGAATCGGGATGTTCCCGGCCGTCGATCCCGCTGATGTCGAGGCGCTCACCGCCTGCATCGACTGGGTGCTGGAAAACGCCGACGACGTGAGGCGATGAACGACAAGGCCAAGGTCCTGGTCAAGGAGAAGATCGCCGATGCCGGGGTCGACCTGCTGCGGGAGCGCTTCGACGTTGAGCTCGGGCTGGAGTGGGACGGCAGCGAGCTCGAGCAGCGGATCGGCGAGTTCGACGGCATCCTGATCCGCTCCGCCACCAAGCTCACGCCCGACCTCATCGAGCGCGCCGAGCGGCTCAAGGTGATCGGCCGGGCCGGAACCGGCGTGGACAACGTCGATGTCGCGGCGGCCACCAAACGCGGAATCGTGGTGGCCAACGCCCCCGAGGCGAATTCGCTCGCCGCGGCGGAGCACACGATGGCGCTGATGCTCGCGCTCTGCCGCAATATCCCGCAGGCCCACGC
>DATDJZ010000086.1:0-4517 GCA_036520315.1 Solirubrobacterales bacterium
GTCGAAGCCGAGACCGTTGAGCTCGGCCGCGGGCACCGCGGCGTGCTCGGTGGCGGAGGCCTCGTGGAGGACCCCCCTACGCCCGTTGCCGTTCGCGTTCGCCACGGCCGGATGTGTAGCGGTCGGCTCCACTAGACCGCGCACTCGCCCTCGCCGCGCTCGACCTTGTACGGCTCAGAGCGGTTCCAATCGATGAAGAAGAGGAGGTTGTCCGCGTTGAACTCGACCGGCAGCTTCAGGTCGGAGATCAGCTCCTCGAACTGCTCGAAGCCGGTCCGGTCGACGAAGGCGTTGAAGTCCTCGCCCTCATTGCGCTTCTCCTCGTAGTTGCGGATCCAGCGCTCGACCGCCTCGGGGACCCGCTTGGCTGGGAGGCGCGCCTTGAGCCGGTGGCCGAAGACGACGTCGCCGCCCTCGAAGTTGCCGGCGATGTGCGGGATGTATGCAGGGATCGTGTGCTCGCCGACCTTGATCGAGGCTCCGTAGAAGCCGATCGTCGCGATGTGGTGCTGGGAGCAGCCGTTGGGGCAGCCGCTCATCTTGATGTGGATCTGCTTGGTGAGCGGATCGGTGATCTCCATCTCCTCGAGGCGCTTCTGCAGCTCGGCGTTCAGGCCCATGGAGGCGGTGATGCCGAGCTTGCAGCTGTCGGTCCCGGGGCAACTGACCACGTCCGTGACGCTGAAGGCGCCGGAGTCTCCGAGATTCAGCTCCTTCAGGCGTAGCCAGAGGTCGTACAGGGACTCGGGACGGACCCAGCGGAGGACCAGGTTCTGCTGCACGGTGGTGCGGGCGTAGCCACCGGTGAAATGGCGCATGATCTGGGCCAGGCCGCGGAACTGCTCCGGCGTCAGGTCACCCCGGGTGACCTTGACGGTGGCGGTCACGAAGCCCTCCTGACGCTGGGGCGCGACGTTGGCGTCGACCCAGGCCTCGAACTCGCTCTTGTCCCCGTTGGGAGCGCCATAGCTCTCGGGCACCGCCGGCGCGTTCGCCTCCTCGTCGTGGATGAAGAGGAGATGGTCGATGGAGAAGTCGCGCTCGTTCACCCAGTCGCCCTCGAGCTCCTCGTCGACCAGCTCGCGGAAGGCGTCCATGCCGATCTTGTCCACCAGCACCTTGATCCGGGCGCGCATGCGGTTCTCGCGCAGCCAGTCCTGGCGGTCAAAGATCCGCAGGGCTGCCTCGGTGACCTTCAGGTAGTCGCCGTTGTCGAGCTCCACGAAGTCGTAGAGGGTGGGCGCGATGCGGGGCTGGATCGAGGTGCCGCCCCCAATCCGGATCTCGGCGCCCCTCACCTCCCTGCCGCCGACCTGCTTCACCTTCGGGATGAAGCCGACGTCGTGGATGCCGGTGATCGCGCGGTCGGCCTCGGAGGCAGCGAAGGCCGTCTTCACCTTGCGCGGCATCAGCTGTGTGGTGGGGTGGCGAACGAAGTAGCGGGAGTAGGCGGCCCCGTACGGGGTGATGTCGAAGGGCTCGTCGTCAGCAACGCCCGCCCAGGGATCGCCGGTGACGTTGCGGATCGTGTTGCCGCAGCCCTCGCGGGAGGAGAGGCCGGCCTCCGAGATCTGGCGGATGAACTCGGCCGCGTCGGCCAGCGGGATGTGGTGGATCTGGATGTTCTGCCGGGTGGTGATGTGGCCCTTGTTGAGCGGCGCGAGCTGCTCGATTGCGTCCGCGAACGCCTCCATCTGCTCAGGGCTCACCCCGCCGAAGGGAAGCTTCACCCGGATCATCTGCACGTCGGGCTGGCGCTGGCCATAGACGCCCTGCTTGAGGCGGAAGCCGATGAACTGCTCCTCGGTCTGCTCGCCTCGGAGGAAGCGGGCGGCCTCGGTGTCGAAGTCGTCGAACTCCCGCTCGAGGATCGGGATCACGTGCCCGGGGACGTTCTCGTAGACCTCGGGGTTCTCGAGTGAGCCGAGCTTGCCCTTCCCGTGCTGCTTCTTACCCAGGTCCTGCTTGAGGGAGGCGGGATCGACCGGCTTCTTCTTCGGCGAGGGCTTGCCGTTGGTTACGGCGCCGCTTGAT
The DNA here is from genome assembly GCA_036520315.1 of Solirubrobacterales bacterium. Classification (GTDB taxonomy): domain Bacteria; phylum Actinomycetota; class Thermoleophilia; order Solirubrobacterales; family 70-9; genus DASUPK01. The sequence continues at coordinate 2,035 of DATDJZ010000086.1, forward strand.
CCGTCGGCGGTTCTTGTGGCCGACGATGGTGTTCGTGCGGAGACAGGCTCCATGGAAGGCCGGCCCTTTCTTCTCGACGACGTGCATTGCCCGGCGGTTACCGCCGGGTCAATCTAGCAAACCTGATCGAGTTTCAGGTGTTTACCAGTGGGCAGGCCGGGGAGCTTAGTCCCGCCGCGACCTACACGTCCAACTCTCCGTGCACCGCCAGGATGTTCCCGGCCGGGTCCTTGAACCAGGCGATCCCGCCGCCCGGCCCGCTGTGGTCGATGCCCTTCTCGTCCTGGTCGAAGCCCTCGTAGCGCTCGAAGGTCACGCCCCTGGCGCTGAGCTCGTCGACCGCCTTGTCCACGTCCGCGACCGGGAAGTTGAGGATCGTGTAGGTGGCGGGGGTGAAGTCGGGCTTGATGTAGGCCAGTGTCGGCCGGTCGCCCGCCAGGTCGAGCTGGAGCAGGTTTCCTTCCTCGAGCATCGAGGTCTTCAGGCCGAGGGTCTCGCCATAGAACTTGTGGGCCTCCTCGATGTCATCGACGGCGAAACCGCTGTACGCCTTGCTGTTCTCCAGCATTGGTGTCTCCTCTCTACGGGTTCACCAATTGGGACCGGCCATGCCGGCGAGACTCATCGGTGGAGCGCCGCTGGCACTTCTTCCGCTTCTTGCGAAGCGTGAGCGAGTCCGGGGTGATGCTCGCCGCGCCGGTCGGAGCACCTGCGGGCTGATCTGGTCGGCGTTCATCGTGCCGATCTTCCAACTGGTCAACGTGCAGCCGGGGGTGTTGTCGGTAGCCGTCATGGCCAGGCTGCTCCCGATCGTGACTGTCGCCTGAGCCGGCGCCGCCGAGGCAAGCGCCGCGGAGACGCCGTTCCCGCCTGCACTCGCCAGAATCGGCGAATGACTGAGATCCCGGTGATCTCCCGCGACGGGGTGTTCGAGGCGATTGACGCGAATACGGCGGTCGAGCGGACGCGGATTGCATTCCAGCGCCACGCCCGCGGCGAGTGGACGATGCCGGCGAAGGTCTACCTCGACAGCCCGCCCCACGGCGACTTCCGGGCGATGCCGGCGCTGGGCGACGGACTCGCCCTGCTCAAGTGGGTCACCTCCTTCCCCGGCAACAGCGCAAAGGGGCTGCCTGTGGTCCGCGGCGAGGTGCTGCTCTCTGACGCGGAGACGGGCCAGGAGCTGGCGGTGATCGAGTGCTCTTCGGTCACCTCGCTGCGAACCGGGGCGGCAGCCGCCGTCTCGGCTCAAGCCCTCGCGGCGGAGGGCGCGAAGTCCGTGGGGATCATCGGCTGCGGCGTGAACGGCGCCTGGGCCGCCCGCTGCCTGGTGGCCGCCGGTTACGGGCCGGGCGTCTGCGCCGATCCGCGGGTCGATCCCGCCGAGGCGCTGGCCGAGGAGCTCGGCTGGCGCGCCGGCGATCGAGGCGAGGCCGCTGCCCAGGACGTCGTCGTCACCGTGACTCCGGGCGAGGAGCTGGTGATTCTCGAGTCCGACTTGCGGCCGGGCCAGCACCTGGCGGTGCTCGGCGCCGACGCGCACGGCAAGCAGGAGGTCGACCTCGCGGCAATCGAGCGCTGCCGCCTCTTCTGCGACGAGTGGGAGCAGGCGAGCGCCGGAGGCGAGCTCGCCAACGCCGTCGACGCCGGATTGGCGAAGCGCGAGGACGTCACCCAGCTCGGCGACGTCCTCAACGGCGCGCCCGGTCGCGCCTCGGGGGAAGAGATCACGCTCTTCGACTCGACCGGCCTCGCGATCCAGGATCTCGCGATCAGCGAGGCCGTCTACGAACAGTGGCGGAGCGGCGCCGTCGAGGCGCCCGTCGTCACGCTCTGACCGGGTGGATCAAGCGGCGGCGGGCGTTGCCTTCCGGGCGCGCGCCCGCCGCCACCTCTCTCCTCCCAAGCGCTAGTCGACGTCGGTGCCCTCGACCAGGAACGCCACCCGCACGTGGGCGCGCCACTCGTCGAGGTTCTCGCCGCGCAGTCCGGTGGAGACCACGTCGACCGCCCGGATGTTCCGCAGTGAGCTCTGCGCCTGCTTGAGCGCCTGTTGCGCTGCGTCATCCGAAGACTTCTTGGAGCTTCCGACAAGCTCGATGATCTTTACGACGGCCACGAGCCCTCCTCTACTGAGCGCGATGGAGTTTGTGGCCGGTGTTCTATTCGAATCAGACGCGCAGGGCAACCCCGCAATTTGCGCGCTGCCCTCTAGCCCCAGCCGCCGGCGCGCTGACCGTGCACCGAGACTCCTTCCCGCAGCGCCGCGTCCTGCCAGCGGCTGCGCGGAGCGGCCTGCGGAGCGGGGGCCGTCTCCTTGAGGAATCGCTCGAGCCCCGCGGCGATCGCCGCGGCCTCCTCCGGCGAGGCGGCTCCGCTCTGGATCTCGATCTGGGGCCGTGGAGGGCTCTGTTTGCCGTTGCGCCCGGGCAAGGGCTCTCCTAGAGCGGGATGTTCCCGTGCTTGCGCTTCGGGCCCTCGAC
>DATDJZ010000087.1:0-4853 GCA_036520315.1 Solirubrobacterales bacterium
GGTTCAGCTCGCCAACGCCGGGCATCCTCCACCGCTCGTCGTGGGGCCAGGGGGCCAGACCTCCTACCTTGAAGATGGCCTTGGGTCTCCGCTGGGATGCGACGATCCCAGACCCGTCGAGACCAGCTTCCGGCTTCTCCCCGGTTCGACCCTCCTGCTCTTCACCGACGGGCTGGTGGAGAAGCGTGGAGTCTCAATCCAAGAGGGCCTTGAGCGCTTGGAGATCTTGGCGGCCGACTGCGACCAGGACATCGAGACGTTCTGCGAAGTGATCCTGGGCTCGATGGTGAAGGGCGTCATCTCCGACGATGTCGCGCTGCTCGCCATCCGGCCGCTTCCGCTTGCGGGTGGCCTCCTCCTGCATGTGCCGGCCGAGCCGCGGGTGCTCGCCCCGCTGCGTCAGACGCTGCGTCGCTGGCTCCGAGAGATCGACGCCGCCCCACCGGTCGCGAACGACATTCTCATCGCCTGCGGCGAGGTCTGCGCGAACGTGATCCAACATGCCTACGGCGCCAAGGAAGGCCTCCTGGAGATCAGCTTGGGCCTCTGCGATGGAACGGCCGAGGTGACGGTCCGAGATCAAGGATGCTGGCGGCCTTCGTCCGGCATCCATGGTGGCCATGGCCTGCCGCTGATCCAGGAGCTCATGGAGTCCGTCGAGGTGGACAGCGGACCAGACGGAACGGTCGTGCGGATGCACCGCCGAATCTCGAACGGGAACGGGAGCGACTCATGAACGACCTCGCGCGTGTCGAGGGAGAGCAGCAGGGCACGCTCTGCCTGGTCCGTGTCCACGGCGAGATCGACCTGTCCAACGCCCATGAGGTCGCCTCAGCCATTGGCACTGCCATGGGGCAGGAGGCGCGTGGGCTCGTGGTGGACCTCAGCGATATCACGTACCTCGACAGCGCCGGTGTGGCACTGTTGCTCCGGCTGGCGGAGCGGCTGCGGTCTCGGCGACGGCAGTTGCACCTCGTGGTGCCTCGCGGATCTCCCGTTCGCAGGGTCCTCGATTTCACGGGTCTGCCGCGGGTCATTCCCCTCGATGCCCGACTGGAAGACGCGTTGGCGCGATGCGCTTGTGGGCTGCCCGACGATCTCACGTGATCGAACGGCTCGAGCCGTGGCCGCTAGGTGAGCTCCTGGATCACGTCCTTGGAGTGGGTGATCGGCAGGCGCATGCCCTCGAGCTCGATGCGTGAACCGCTCTCCGTTTCGATCAGCTCCAGCACACGCACGTTCACGCGCTGGTGCACCCTTGCCTCGAGCCCCTCGCGGGGCACGCGGAAGACGAGAGCCTTTGGGTGGGCGCGGTTGCCCGCGAATCCGTAGATCATCGTCTCCGAGACGCCCACCACCATCCGCTCGGGCAGGCCGGTGGCGGCGTCGTGAGCCCGCGTGCCTGCGAGGTAGCCGCCCACCGCCCCGATGCCGCCCGCCGGCGAGCCGATCGTGTCGCCGATGTCGCCGCCGACCAGGCCTCCCGCGAACCCTGCGCCCGAATGGCCGCGGGGTTCGAACTCGCCCGCCGCGGTCACCGTGTCCTCGATTCCGGCGGCGGCGAGCGCCTCGTTGACCACCTCGACGATCTTCTCCTCGGACATGCCTTGCTTGTAGCGCGGTCTGGGATGGCGGTCAAGGCCGCCGCCTGACTCGCACGGAGTCCGAGCGGTCGCGTAGCGTCACGCCCATGGACGTTGGCGCCGAGGCTGCACGGCGTTTCCTCGTCACCCGGCAACTGCTCGCGCCCGCGCGTTCGGTCGAGGGTGGGCCCGACGGGGTGCTCGAGATCTTCCGTCGGCTCGGTTCGATCCAGTTCGACCCGCTGTCGGTCGCTGGGCGCAACCACGACCTGGTGCTCCACGCGCGGGTCGCCGGCTACGACCCTGCCTGGTGCGACGCTCTCTATGAGCGGCGCGAGCTGTTCGAGGCCTACAACAAGGGTCTCTCGCTCATCCTCACGAGCGAATTCCCATGGTTCCGGGCAAGCCTGAGCCTGAGCTCACCGCGCATCCTCGCCGAGCACGCCGACGTCGCCGAGCACGTGCTCGAGCGGATCCGCGCCGAGGGCCCACTCTCCGCGCTCGACTTCGAGCGTCGGCGCGGGTCGCTGGTCGACTGGTTCGGCGCTCCCGCGAACATCGTGCGCGCGGTGCTCGAGGCGTACGCCGCGACCGGAGTGCTCGGTCTCGCTCGACGGGACGGCATCCGCCGCTACTACGACCTGATCGAGCGACTGCTGCCTCCCGGCATCGTCGCGCGCAAGGTCCCGATGAGGGAGCAGCTCGCACACAAGCTCCTGTCGCGGTACCGCGCGCACGGTCTCCTGGGCATCGGCGGCGGCGGAGACATCTTCGGCGGCCTCGGCCCGGCGAAGCCGGACCCGGAGCGACCGGAGCACCCGGGCCGGACCGCACTGCGCGAGGAGCTCATCGAGGAGGGTGAGCTCGTTCCCGTCACGGTCGAGGGCGTGCGCGGCAAGCGCTTCGTCCTGCGCGAGGAGGTCGAGCTGCTCGAGGCGCCGCCCGAGCCACCGCTCTCCGTCGCACTCCTGCCACCGTTCGATCCGTTGGTCTGGGACCGGGGCCTCCTGGAATCCTTGTTCGGCTTCGACTACGTGTGGGAGCTCTTCGTCCCGCCGGCCAAACGGCGCTGGGGCTGGTACGTGCTGCCGATCCTCTTCCGCGACCGGCTCGTCGGTCGGATCGAACCCCGGATCGACCGCAGCGAAGGTTCCGTGCGCGTGCTCAACCTCTGGTGGGAAGACAGCTTCGACCCGCGCCGCGTCGAGGGCTTCGTCGACGCGATGCAAGCCGCGCTACGCGCCTACCTCCGCTTCGCCAGCGCAGGCCGGCTCGAGTGGGCACCGCACCTCAGGATGGAGCGCCGACTCTTCCTCACGCGGCCGTAGGACCCGGGCGCGCCCAGTACCGCAGAGTTCGGGAACCATCGGCCGGGATTGCGGGTTTTCCAACTGGGCCCGCTCCGGGCAATCCAACAGATGACCGCGTACGTCCAGGAGGCCTCGTCATGAGGAAGGTATTCACCAGGGCGGTACTGCTCGCCGCGCTCACGGTCGCCGCGGCGGCCTGCGGTGGCAACGACGACGAGGGAACCGGGACCGCGGCGCCGGCGGCGCCGACGACTGCCGCCCAGGCGGCCAACGGCGCCACCGTGGCGATTGCGAGCAGCAGCCTGGGGGACATCCTGGTGGACGCCGACGGTCGCACCCTGTACGCCTTCACCAAGGACAAGGGCGACCAGTCGGCCTGCAGCGGCGAATGCGCGACCAACTGGCCGGCGCTCTCCGGCCCCGCTAGCGCCGGGACCGGCGTCCAGGCCTCGCTGTTGTCGACGACCATGCAGGCCAACGGCAAGTCCCAGGTGACCTACGGTGGCAGGCCGCTGTACCACTTCGCCGGCGACGCCAAGGCCGGCGACACCAACGGCCAGAGTGTGGGGAACGTGTGGTTCGCCGTCGGCGCGGACGGCGAGCTGGTCAAGGCGAAGGCGGCCGGCGGCGGCTATCCCTGATCCGGCGAAGCACCCCGGAGGCGGGGAGATGGATCGGCGGGGCTGGGGTCGCGCTGGTCTATCGCTTGGCGGGAAGCGAACGGGCGTAGCTCGTGCCGAGCTCCACCCACCTGGCGAGCTGGCGTCTGGTGCGAACCTCTTCCGGGCCGACCCGTAGCCAGCCCTGCATCTGCCGCCCGCCCATCTCCATGGGGCGAGCGCTCGTCGTGGCCACGAGCGCATCGGACTGGGCCGGGTCGACGCGAACCAGCACCCCACCCTGGCCGCTCGCGGCCACGGCCATGTTGCGCCCGATCAGGAACGCGAGCCCGCCGAACATCTTCCTCTCCGTCAGATCGGCTTCGCTCCCGACCAGTTCGCGGATGCGATCGGCAAGCTGCTCGTCGTAGGCCATGGACCGATCGTACGACACCGCGTTGCCAACCGACGGCTTGACCTGAAGCTGCGCCGGTCAGCGTCCGAAACGCCAGCGGGTCGCGCCGTACGGTTCCGCGGTGGCGACCCCGAACGCGGTGCGGAAGGTGAAGAGGTACAGGTGCCACGGCGGCGGTCCGGCGCTCGGGGCGCTGAACGGGGCGGTGAACGCGTCGCCCTCCACCTTGGCCGGCCAGCCGCCCTCGCGGTACAGGCGGACCACCCGCTCCAGCGTCGGCCGGTCGGTGACCCTGGCCGCCTCGCCCTCCAGCACCAGGTCGATGCCCTCCAGCCCGACAGAGAACGTGCAGGCCGGGTTCGCCGCCAGGTTGCGAGCCTTGCGGGTGCCGGGTCCGCTGGTGAAGTAGAGGTCGCCGTCGACCCATTGGGCGCCGACGCTGGCGGCGTGGGGGCGGCCGTCCGGCCGGGACGTCCCGAGGAAGTACGGCCTGCCCGGCTGCGCCGGGCTGGCCACCAGGAGGCCATGCGGCCTGCTCCACGGCAACGGCGGGGATCCGTAGCGGTCGAGGTTGGTCACCTCGACGGGCTCTCGGTCGGTCATCGCTCACCTCCGGTCAGGTCCACGCCGGTCCGCGGCCGCTGACGACCGGACGAGGTTCCGGGACCGGGCTCATCGGATCTGCCCGGCCGCACCGGCCGCTCATGTGCGGCCGCAATCTACTCGGACAACGAGGCTGGCGTCCCCGTAGGCCTCGGCCAGGCCGGACGGATCTGATCCTCATTCGCGGGCTGCGATCCCGCGTGCGGTGGGTAGCGTCCGGCCGGAGCGTTGCTCGAAGGCGACCAGCAGCGGGGTGGCGACGAACACCGAGGAGTAGGTGCCGACCAGGATCCCGACCCCCAGGGCCAGGGCGAAGTCGGTCAGGGTGTCGCCGCCGAGGACG
>DATDJZ010000088.1:0-4800 GCA_036520315.1 Solirubrobacterales bacterium
GCTGCGCCACGCGGCGAGCCGCCGCTCCTTCGTCTCCGAGCTGCGCCGCTTCGTCCCCGAGCTCGAGGTCGGGGACGTCCTGCCCGGTCCCTCCGGCATCCGTGCTCAGGCCCTGGACCGCGACGGCCGCCTGGTCGACGACTTCGTCGTCCACCGGACCGAACGCGCGCTGCACATCCGCAACGCGCCCTCGCCCGCCGCGACCTCCTCGCTCGCGCTGGCGAATCTGATCGCCGATCAGGCTGAGGGCGAGATACGAGGGCGCGCACCAGCGCGACCCGATTGATGACGGTTAGCAGCCGCCGACGAACACGAAGACCAGCACGATCAGGACGATCACCACCGCGAGCGCGACCAGCCTGCGGCGCAGGTAGACGTCCATGCTGCCTCCGTAGCGCGTTCCCAGATCACGGGTCGCGCTGCCGCGCTCCCTCGCATCGTCAGCGCCACGCTCGCCCGCGGGCTCGAGCGGCTCCTCGTCGCCGGTCGCCGGCGGTTCGCCGCGGCGGCCCCGCGCGCGCGCCTCGGCGGCGGCGCGACGTTCCTCTGGTGTTCTCCCACTTCCCTCGATCGGCCCAAATCTATGCGACCGAACTGACGTTAGGGGGCGAATGCGCCCAGCGGGCTGACGGGGTTAGGCGTGCGCGCGGGGGCGCCGCAGGCCGAGCTGGGCGCGGCACGCGGCCGAAGCGCGTAGTGGTTGCTACGCGCGAGGGCGCGGGCGGCGATCCAGCGACGGCATGCGGCGTCATCCGCACGTGCGGATAACCCCGTCAGCCCGCGAGGTCGCTGAGTGTCAGGAGGAGATCCCGGATCGGCTTGTAGCCGCCACCACCGGGAATGTGCACCGACTGCGGCTCGTTGATCTCATCGAGCACGACCTCAAGCTGGAGGTTGCCGCCCCTCGCCCCGCCCAGCCTCGGGCGGTCCTCGGGCGCTAGACCGAAGTCCGCGTCGAGCGTGAACTTGTGGACCATCCGGTCGCTGACCCCGATCCAGGCTCCGATTCGCCCGACGGGGGCCGGGAAGTGGGTGAGTCCGAGGGCGTCGCGCAACGGCCGAAGCGCCTCGGAGACCTTCTTGCCCTCGATCTCGGCGCTCACATGCTGGGTCTCGACCCCGTTCACCTCCTCATCGCCCTCGTTGCGGGCCGCGCCGAACAGCTCCCCGGCGGGAGTGGAGGTGGCGGCGACCTGCTCGTTGATCGCCGCGATCACGTCGCGCCCGACCTGGTAGTTGTCCCCGAAGGGGCTGATGAAGACGTTCTCGCCCGTCGAGACGACCTTGCCGCCGACCGCGAACCCCAGCACCTTGACGTTGAACTTCCAGTCGAAGCTGGGAATCCGCACACCGCCGCCGCTCACGTACGGGCCCTCTGCCCGGAGCGTGACCGGCTGCGACAGCATGGAGGAATCGTCCAGGGTGACCTTCGCCTGCCCCTGAAGGTCGGCGCTTCGCACCGGGTGTGCTGCGGTGGAGTCGAGCAGCACCTCGGGGTTCTCCAGCGGCGCGTTTCCCCCACCGCCGCCACAGCCGGCGAGCGCGGCCGATGGCACAACAGCCAGTAACAAGGTGATGACCCGCCGCACTGCGAGCGACCTTACCCTCTCGAATTACCTGGCCCTCTGGACGTCGGAGCGCGGCCGCTACCGCAGGGTGTTGGTGACCTCCGGGGTGCTGCTGGCGGCGAGCAGTGCGCTGTTCGTCGAGTGGGTACGGGCGCCGTAGATAGGCTGCGGGGGTGGCGGTCCGCGAAGCGATCCCGCGGAAGGCGGAGGCCGAGGAGGGCGTCTCCTCGTTCGCCAAGTCGCTCTTCCTCGGCGAGATCCACGAGGAACTGGTCTTCCCCTGGCCGGAGGCTGATCCCGAGGAACAGGACCGGGTCAGGGACCTGAACGCCCGGATCCGCGAGTACTGCGCCGAGCACTACGACGCGAGGCAGGCCGAGGAGGAGCGCTGGATCCCCGACCAGGTGCTCCGCGACCTGGGCGAGATCGGTGCCCTCGGGCTCTACGTCGACGAGGAGTACGGCGGCCAGGGACTCTCGCAGACCGGCTACGCCCGGGTCTTCGAGACCGTCGGCCAGATCGACGCCACCCTCGCGATCGTCCTCGGCGTCCACCAGTCGATCGGCTTCAAGGGCATCTCCCTGTTCGGTACAGACGAACAGAAGGAGCGCTTCCTCCCGGACCTCGCCACCGGCCGGAAGCTCGCCGCCTTTGCGCTCACCGAGCCGGAGGCCGGTTCCGACGCGTACCACGTGCGTTCGCGCGCGGTCGAGCAGCCCGACGGCTCCTGGGTCCTGAACGGGGAGAAGCGCTACATCGGCAACGGCTCTCGGGCCGACGTGATCACGACCTTCGCTCGCGCGGAGGTGGGCGGCGAGGACAAGCACATCGCGCTGCTGCTCGAGAAGGGGATGGACGGGCTCGAGGTGGGCGAGCGCTACGACACGATGGGGCTGCGAGCCAACGACCTGCGGCGCCTCTACTTCAAGGACGTCCGGGTGCCGCCCGAGAACGTGCTCGGCGAGCCCGGTCAGGGATTCCGGGTGGCCATGCAGGTCCTCAACAACGGCCGCATCGGTCTCGGAACGGGCTCGGTGGGCGGCGCCAAGAAGCTGCTCGACCTCTCCATCGAGCACGTCAAGGAGCGCCGCCAGTTCGGCCGGCCCCTGGCCGACTTCGAGCTGGTCCAGGACAAGATCGGCTGGATGGTCTCCTACCTCTTCGGCCTGGAGTCCATGAACTACCTGACCTGCGGGCTGGTCGACACCGGCGTTCCGGATTACTCACTCGAGTCCGCGATCTGCAAGGTCTCGGGGACGGAGTTCCTCTGGTACGCGGCCAACCGCGCGCTTCAGCTCGCCGGCGGCGAGGGCTACATGCGCGACCGCCCCTACGAGAAGGTGCTCCGCGACACCCGCATCTATCCGATCTTCGAGGGCGCCAACGACGTGATGCGGGCGTTCATCGCCCTCGGCGGGATCAAGCCGGTGGGCGAGAAGCTGGAGGGCCTCTCCGGCATCGAGCTGGGCGACCCGATCGGCTCGATCGGCGTCCTGATCGAGTATGCGAGCGACCGGATCCAGCGCGAGGTGCGCCCGGACAAGATCACCAAGGCGCACGAAGAGCTCTCCGATCACGCCGATTCGGTCTCCGACCAGGTGAAGCGCCTGGCCGGCGTCACGGAGAAGCTCCTCCGGGAGCAGCGCAAGGACATCATCGAGCGGCAGTTCCAGCAGAAGCGGCTCGCCGACGGCATCGCCGACATCTATGCCCAGATCGCGGTGCTCTCCCGGGTCACCCGCATCTTCGACGACCAGGGCGTCGAGCCCTCGGGCCAGGAGCGCTACATCGCGGACACCTTCTGTCGGCGGGCGGCGGCTCGCGTGGAGAGCCGGTTCGACCAGATCGAGTCGAACGACGATGAGCGGATGACCGCCCTCGCGAAGCTCGCCTATAGGCGCGGCTCGTACGGCTACGCGCTGTTCGAGGACTAGGTTCGGCGGCGGTGTTTGTGGCCGCCGTTGAGGCTGGAACGCTTGCGCTTGGACTGATCGACGAAGACCTTCTTGTCCAGGAACGGCACGACGCTCCTCAGGAAGACGTTCTTCTTGGGCGCGGCCGTGAGCGGGTCGAGGTGGCTGATCTGCGGGTTGCGGTTGACCAGCGTCGACTGCCGCCTGGTCGTCCGCGCCAGGCGGATGAGGTTCCGGGCGCCATCGAGGACGTGCGCACCGGCGAGGTCGGTGGCGATCGCGTAGAGCGGCAGATTCACCTTGCGCGTGTGGAAGAGACGCAGGCCGAGGAAGTTGGCGACGTCGTTCCGTGTCATCTGGTCGGCGCCGTTGGTGTCGATGGTGAGCCGGTTCGGGAAGTACCACTCGACCGCGTTGGAGGGCTCGTGGCCGAAGGTCTCCGCAAGCCGGCTGATTGGCGTCACGCCGCCGTCGACCCAGTCGCGCGGGTCGCCCGACGCGGCCAGTCCGCCGCCGTTGATGTGGAGTAGGCCGAGGGCAGCCGGAGAGGTGTCGCGGTCGAAGGCGTACCCGAAGAGCGCCCGGTTCGTGACCGGGAACGGCGGATTGAACTCGGGCGGCAGCAGCGCGTAGCTCTGCAGCGTCGTGGCCGACCCGGTCGGGGCCTTCTCGGCGTAGAGGCCGCCGATCTCGGCGAACAGGCCGGCGGCCTCGGGAATCCCGATGCCGAGCAGGTCGAGGAACGGGCTGCCGTTCTGCAGGTCCGCGATCTGCTGCTGGGCCTGCGCCAGGTCGTACGCGTCGAAGCTGCCGAGGAGCCCACCGTCGATCAGGACGAGTCCGGCCAGGTCCTTGTAGCCCGGCCGTCCGTTGAAGTCCCAGACCGCGTAGGCCACCGTCAGCGACGCGCCGAGGGAGTGGCCGCCGAGCACAACCTGGCGGCGGCCATGATTGCGCGCCCTGCGCACCACCGCCCGGGCGTCGTTGAGCGCCACAGCCATGCCCCACTCGCGGGCATAGGGGTCCTCGTTCGGGCCGCGGAAGTGGAAGCCCTGCAGGTTCAGGTAGTAGTCGAATGCCTGTTGCATCGGGATCTGGCCGACCTCGGCCGCGGCGAAGGTCGCGGTGTCCTCGAGCGCCTGCGTGCGCCGGTCGATGGCCCAGACCTGAATCCCGGGCACGTGCTTCACCAGGTAGCGGGCGTCGAGGGTGAAGTCCCCCGCCCCGCCCTGCGTTCCTGGCATCAGGACGAGCACACGCTTCGCCGACTTCGGCCCGAACTGACTGACGGTGACCTGGTTGAACTGGGCCGGGCCCGG
>DATDJZ010000089.1:0-52528 GCA_036520315.1 Solirubrobacterales bacterium
AGGGCGACCCCTACACGGACGCACAGCTAGAGCGCGCCTTGCCGAGGAGTCCGAATGAGTCCACCCCCCGAACGCCGGGAGCGCCACTTCCGCATGGACCTGCGGACCGGCCGCGTCCTCAACGGCGCTCCCGAGCCCCCGGTCGAAGAAATCCCCGAGGAGGAATGGCGCCCGATCGGTGAGATCGACCCGGCAACCGGGCGCAGCACCGTCGATCTGGAAAAGGCCCGCCGCTGGCGCCCGTTGTCGGAGTTCTGGCGGTGGTGATCAGGCTGCCAAGCAGGCTCAGAACAACTACGGGCCGAGAGCACCTGGGATTGATGGGTGGCGTGAGCCATCCGAACGAACGGCACCCCGCGTGCCGTTAATACAGAGCAAAGAGAAACGCCTAGAAGAGGGAGAACGTCCGCATGAGGATCAGATCATGAGCCTGATCCGAACACCGCCGATTTCCGAGAGCCCTCCCGGCAGGCATCTTCTCGGCGCGATGTGGTGCTGGATCAGGAATCGCCTTGATGCGATCTACAACGGGCGCTGGTAGAGCGGCCGCCGCCCGACGATCCCGACCAGAACTAGTTCAGATGCGCCGAGGTGCGAACCTTGAACTGATGGCGATCGGGCCAGAGAAGATGAACGTGCCAGGACCCAAGCTCATTCTCTCGCCGCAGCAGGCGAAGTCAGTTGCCGAGCAGGCCAAGCGTTGCTCACATGTGGAGGTCGAGGACAGTCGCGCCGGCTACCTGAAGGTCAGAAGCTTCGACCGTGAAGGCGAGCCGATCGACGAGCGGTGGATCGACTCCGATGGCTTGGATCGACTCCGATCGCTTCTACGGCACGACGAGGACGTTCGCCGGGACTATCCACCAGGTGACTGATCCCCGAGGACCCGAGACAGAAACTGGACTGTGGCAATGGCCGCCGCGGGCGAGAAATGGCTCCGCTCGGCGCTCCCGCTGTGTGCTTTTAGCTCCGGCAAAAGTCGCACTGATTGATTGCGGTGCTCCCGACCGAAAGGAGCACGAGATGCACCCAGCCGTGCTTGCAGGCGGAATCGGAGCGTTGGACGTTGCCCTTACCGGACAGGCTGCTCTCTATGCCCGCTATCGCGACCACCGAGACGAAGCTCGCCGTGGGAGGCGAAAAGCAGTCCCGGCCCCGACATATCGTCGGCCAGCTCGTCGCCCCGAGAGGCAGGAGCAATCCAAGGGCGGTCCTGGCAAGGACGAGCCGACCCAGTAGGACTAGCAGTACACGTCTTCCACGCATAGAGGTGTGATTCTCAGGAGTGCCGCTCCTCGTCCAGGGCGACTACTCCGACAGCCCGGCGGCTTCGAGGGCCTCGGCCCTGTCGAAGTACTCGACGGTACGTGCAGCCTTGCCATCTCGCATCGTGATCACGTGCGCCAGTTCCATCTCCACCGGGATCCCGCTTTCCCCTCCATGGCCGCTGAAGCGCACCCAGAGGAATACCTTGTCCCCGAATCCCTTCGCCTCCAAGGGCTCCACCGTGAGATCCGGATACGCGTCCACCCAGCGGGCGTATTGTCGCCGCACGGCATCGATCCCCCGATGGATCGCGGAGTCCGGATCCTCGCGAGCGGCGTGAAACTCGGTGTCCGGTGTGAAGAACCACAACTCCGGCACTTTCTCGCCGGCGTTGAAGCGGGCATAACCGTCGAGCACGAACTTGACGTTGCCCTCCTCCGACACGCCTACTCGTTCAGCCCCGCGGCTCGAAGAAACGACTCCCGGTCGCTGTACTCGTGAACGGACTGGATCTTTCCGCCCCGGACCAGGAAGACGTTCCATTCGCGCATCTCGACCTCGGCGGCACTCCCCTTGCCCCGCCCTCGATGAATAAGGCCAGCCACCACGAAATCGCCGGCGTCCAGGTACTCGAACGGCTCGGTGCGAAAGTCGTCCAGCGAGTCACGAACCTCTCGGATGAGTCTTCTCACGCCTTCAATTCCGTGGAAGGGTTCGGAGTAGGGGTCCTCCCCCGCGCTGTGCCACTCGACGTCCAGCGAGTAGACCGAGGCATCGGCCTCCCCCGTTCTGGCGAAATGCTCATACCCTCTCCGGACCAGCTCGACGTTCTCCTCCGACATCGCCCATCGAGTATCCGCTTCGTGCAGCGGGTAGGGAGGATTCGAATGACAGGCCTTCCGTCGTCCTAATGCGGACCGACCCGAGACGATTGCCTGGACGAGCGCCACTTCGGCTACCGCAAAGTGGGCGAGGTGCCGAAGCTGCACGAGTTCGGGCTGCCGGAGGTGGACCGCTGGACCACCCTCGAGGCCGAGCTCAGCCCGTGAACGGCGAGCGCTAGGCGCCCAGCGGCGAGCCGGCGAAGACGAAGAACCAGACCTCGAACGCGAGCACGCCCGCGATGACGCAGGCGGCGACCACCCTCTCGGGCGGGCTCAGCGAATAGCGCGTTCTCAGGTGCTCGTCCAGTTCGCCGCGCATGCGGCGATACCACGGAGAGGTCCGCGTCAGCGTCGGAGGCCGGCCGCTCAGCTGGTCGTACTTCGCGTTCAGCCAGGCGAGGGCCCAGGCCAGCAGGAACGCCAGCACGCCGAGGACCACCAGCACCGTGAGGACGCCGCGCAGGCTGAGCACCTCTCCGCCCTGGGCGTGGGAGCCGACCCAGACCGCCAGCAGAGGTGCCCCAGTCCAGACGTTCACCGCGGCCAACCCGGTGGCGATCACGATCGCGACCTTCTTCAGATGCACGTGACGGCCCCCGACCTCCGCCGCGGCGGATCCTGAGACGGCCGGTCGGCCGTTCTCGCCGATGGTCGGCAGCAGCTCCTCCGGCTGCCAATCGACGGGCATCCCCTCCGGCACGTCGAGGCGAAGCGCTTCGACGCCCCCCGGAATGTCGGCGGCGAGCGTGCGCAGTTGTTCGTGCGTGACCCCGCTCGAGTGCACAGTGACGGCGTTCGTCTGCCCGCGCTGGTGGGCCCGGAGGACCTCGATGGAGTCCCGCTCCACGGAGCCGCTACCCGACGCCGCGATCTGGGGAGCCGCCCGGTCCAGCCCGAAGATCCCCTCCGTGCGCCGGTAGAGGGCGGTGTCGGGCGACGTGACCCAGAGTGCCCAGGAGGGGCCGACGTGGGTGCCGAGGCCGGCAAAGCCTTGGACGCGTCCCTCTGGGTCCTTGACCGGGAACGTCAGGCGGGAGCGGAGGTGAGCGTGAGCGCGGCCGCGAACCGAGCGGGTCGCGAGGCCGGCGTGGACCAGCTCCTCCGTCGAGTAGCCGAGTCCGCGGAGGTGGTTCATCAGCTCATCGGGACCGATCGGCGCATAGCCCACGCCGAACGCGCGGATGATCTCCTCGTCGAGGCCCTCGCGCGCCAGCCGCTCGCGAGCCGGAGTCCCGGCATCGGACTCCCAAAGAAAGGCCTCGAAGAAGTCTGCGGCATCAACCAGCAGCTCCTCCAGCCGACCCTGCTCGAGCCTGCTCTCCACCATGTCCCGCGTTGCGCTGATCGGCGGATGCTCGCAGACCCCGCTTAAGGGAGGGTTATGTCGGTGCCGGTGCGCGCCGACGCCCCCGCTTCGCGATGCTTAGAGGACCTTGTCGGTCGACTACGAGATCACAACGCCCGCCTCCGGGCTCGACGAGCTCCCGAGTGAGTTCCAGTCCAAGAACCTGCGCCAGCGCGCGTTGCAGGCGCTGCTCGCAGGTGCGGTCCTCGTGGCGATCGTTCTGTTCGCGCCGGGGCTCGGCGAGGTTCGCGACCGACTCGCGGATGCGAGTCCCGGATGGCTTGCCCTGGGGGCCCTCCTGGAGGGACTCTCCTTCGTCTCCTACGTCGTCATGTTCGGGCCGGTCTTCTGCGCGGGGCTGGGCTGGCGGCGTGCGTGGGAGATCGGCGGCTCCGAGCTGGCGATGGGCTCCCTGGTCCCAGCTAGCGGTGCGGGCGGCTTGGCGCTGGGAGCCTGGGTCCTCTACCGCGGCGGTATGGGCGGTGAGCGGATCGCCCGGCGCTCCGTGGCGTTCTTCATCATCAAGAGCGGGGTTAACTTCGTCGCTGTGGCCGTGATCGGGACCGCGCTGGCGGTCGGGTTGGTCGGGCCGGACCTGTCGCTCTGGCTGACCGCCTTGCCGGCAGCGATGGCGACGCTCGCGATCGTGGCCGTGGCGTCCCTTCCGCGTCTGGGCTCGGGTCCCCGTCCCTTTCCCGGCCCGGATGCACCCCGAACCGAGCGCTGGCTGAGCGCGACCCGGCGTGCCGTGGTCCGCGGCGTCGCTGAGGCGCGAGGCATCCTGCGTACCGCCGATCGCCGCGTCGTCGGCGGCTCCATCGGCTACTGGTTCTTCGACAACGCCGTGCTCTGGGCGACCTTCCACGCCTTCGGTCTCTCGCCTCCGATCACGGTGATCCTGATGGGCTACCTGATCGGGCAGCTCGGCGGGCTGCTTCCCTTTCCCGGAGGAATCGGCGGCATCGACCTGGGCCTGATCGGCGTCCTGATCGCGTACGGAACGTCCGCCGCCGGCACCGCGGCTGCGGTCTTCGCCTACCACGTGATCCTCTTCTGGCTGCCGCTGATCGTCGGCGGGGTCGCCTTCGCGATGCTGCGCCGCAACATGCCGAGTCCCGGTGAGTTCGCCACCTGCGCGCCGGCGATCGCGGCGCAGTCCACGTAGCGCGTTCCTCGGCATCGATCGGAGAGACTGCCCGCCATGCGCGCGCGGCTCCTGGTCTCGATGGTCGGCCTGGCCCTGCTCGCTCCATCGGCGGCGCAGGCGTGTAGCGCGGGCCCGTTCGATCCGGCCGACCAGCCGCCATTCGGCGGCGAGACGGCGACGGTCTCCGGCCCGCTCCAACCTGGCGTGAAGCCGGCGAGCTTCGGGCTCACCGCCGGACAGGCCACCGCTATCGCCACCCAGGCTCTCACGCTCGGCGGGTCGGTGCGCCGCTTCGACGTGCGCACCCGCACCGGTCCGGGCTCAGTGAGGCAGTGGCAGGTCGACTACTTCGACCCGGAGGGCGAGGATGTCGGCCAGGTGGTGATCGACGACGCGGGTCGCTGCGTGATCGAGACCTGGACCGGAACCCAGGTCGACACCAAGCTCGCGCGCGGCTACCAGGGAGCGGTCGCCGGCAAGGTCAACAAGTGGTGGATCTGGCTGCCGCTCTGCGTCCTGTTCCTCGTGCCCTTCGTCGATCCGCGCCGCCCGCTTCGCCTGATCCACCTCGACCTGGTCGCGCTGCTCGGCCTCAGCGTCTCCCTGTTCTTCTTCAACAAGGCGAAGATCGAGCTCTCGGTGGGCCTCGTCTATCCCGTGCTCGCCTACGTCTTCCTGCGGATGCTGGTCGCCGGTTTCAGGCCGACTGAGAGGCGAGACAAGCTCCTGCCGTTCGCGCCGCGGGGCCTGCTGGTGGCTGGAATCGTGGCTCTCGTCGCCTTCCACACCGCCTACACGGCGACCGAGGGGAAGGTGATCGACGTCGGGCTGGCCGGGGTGATCGGCGCCGACCGGCTCACCCACGGAGAGGACGTCTACGGCGAGGGCGCCTCTTCGGGGACGCCCGTCCGTGGCGACGTCTACGGGCCGGTCAACTACCTCGCCTACGTGCCGTTCGAGCTCGTCTTCCCGTGGAGCGGGCACTGGGACGACGTCCCGGCGGCCAGGGCCGCGGCGCTGGGGTTCGAGCTGCTCACGGCGCTGGCTCTCTTCGGGCTCGGCCGGCGGCTGCGGTCCGGCTCCGAGGGAACCACCCTCGGTGTCGCCCTGGCCTACGCCTGGCTCGCCTATCCGTTCACGATGTACACACTCGGCTCCAGCTTCAACGACGGGCTGGTCGCGCTGCTGGTCGTCTGCTGCCTGCTGGTCGCCACCTCGGCCCCGGCCCGTGGCGCGGCCTCAGCTCTCGCGGGGCTGACCAAGTTCGGGCCCCTGATCCTGGCGCCCCTCTTCGCCGCGGGCCAGGGCGATCGACGCACGCGTCCGCTCGTCCTCTTCGCCCTCGGCTTCCTCGTCACGGCTGCGGTGGTGACAATCCCCCTGCTTCCCGACGGTGGCTTCCGCGAGCTCTATGACCGCTCGCTCGGCTATCAGGCGTCCCGGGGCTCGCCGTTCAGCGTCTGGGGGCAGGCGCCCTCCCTCCACGCCCTCCAGACCGTGACCAAGGTGGTCGCAGTCGCGCTTGCGGCGGCCTTCTTCTTCATCCCCAGGCGGCGCTCGATCACGCAACTCGCCGCTCTCGGTGCGGTCCTGCTGATCGCGGTGCAGGTGACCGCCAATCACTGGTTCTATCCCTACGCCGTCTGGTTCGCGCCGTTGGTCCTGATCGCCGTCTTCGAGCGTCAGCGTGGTTCGGAGCCGGTCATTCGAAGGGGTCATCACCCCACGGCCAGGCACGTCTAGCGTCACGAGGCCGCCCTGGTGCGAAGGGATCCTCCGCGGCGGAGACGGCGCGCGGCGAACACGAGCGGGAAGAGCAGCAGCCGCTGCAGCCCGACGGTCAGGAACGGCCCGTGAGCCTCCTGGTCGTAGGTCCGCGCGAGCAGGGCGAAGTCGAGGAGGTTGCGAGGCATCCCACGCCGCGTCATCCGTCCGGCTCGCGCCAGGGCGATCACGTCCGCGAACATGTCCTCCATGGCGAGCGCCGGGCGGACCTCGACCCTCACCAGGGCCTGCTGTTCGCCGGCGTTGGCGAAGCCGTGCATCACGCCCGGCTCGATCTCCACGACGTCGCCGGGGCCCGCCTCGACGTGACGCAGGCCGACGCGGAAGCGCATTCGCCCCGCAACGACCTCGAACCGCTCAGTCTGGATCGGGTGGACGTGCGGGACCGGGACCGCTCCTCCAGGCTTCAGCCCAAGTTCGAAGGCCAGCAGCTCGCCGTCGGTCGTGGCAGCCGTGTCCGTGAAGGTGAAGCGCTCGCCGGTGACGGGGTTCTCGAGGGTGTCGCCAGGTCGGATCATGGTGGGCTCCTTGGTCGAGTTCGATTACCTGGCGTCCAGTTTCCAGCTGGATGCGCGGACTGTCTATGGCTACAACGCGGAAATTCATGCTCGAACGTCTACGCGAGCTGGACATCCACGCCGAGACTCCGCATACTGCGTGCATGGACCTCGTCGCCCCCGCCTCCGGTTCCGACCCGCTCGGCGACGCCCTCCATTTCCTGCGGATGAGCGGGGCCTTCTACTGCCGCTCCGAGCTCACCGATCCGTGGGGACTCTCGCTTCCGGCCCTGCCGGACTACCTCTGGTTCCACGTCGTCACGACGGGCTCGATGTGGTTGGAGCTACCGGACGGCGAGCCGGAGCGGCTGGAGCGCGGGGACATGGCGCTGGTCACCCACGGCACCGGCCACAGCCTTCGCGGGGAGCCCGGCGCTCCGGCGCCCGGGATCCTCGAGCTGGAGCGGGAGGAGGTCTCCGATCGCTACGAGATCCTTCGCCACGGGGGCGAGGGGGCGTTGACGCGACTCGTCTGCGGCGCAGTCCGCTTCGATCACCCCGCCGCCCGCAACCTGGTCGCAGCCCTGCCCGACGTCATCCGGATCGAGGCGGACGGGGGCGGGGGGGACTGGATGCAGGGCACCCTGGGCCTGATGGCGGCCGAGACGAGGGATCTCCGCCCCGGCGGTGAGGCGGTGATCACCAGGCTCTCGGACGTGCTCGTTATTCAGGCGATCCGCTCCTGGATCGAGCGAGACCCGACTGCCCAGACCGGTTGGCTCGGGGCATTGCGCGATCCCCAGATCGGTCGAGCGCTCGCACTCATCCACGGCGACCCGGCCCGGGCGTGGACTGTGGCCTCACTCGCGGACGAGCTGGCGATGTCCCGCTCGAGCTTCGCGGCACGGTTCAGCGAGCTGGTCGGCGAGCCCGTGATCCAGTACGTGACGCGCTGGCGGATGCAGGTGGCCACCAGCTCCCTGCAGGAGGAGCGCGCCACGGTCGCGGAGCTGGCGAGCCGGCTCGGCTACCGGTCGGAGGCCGCCTTCGCGCGGGCGTTCAAGCGCATCGTTGGGGTGGCCCCGGGAGCCGTGAAGCGAGACCGGCGGGCTTCGGCCGAGGAGTTGGCGGCCGAGTTCGCTTAGAGGGCGCCGCCGGCAGCCGGTGGCATCGCCGGATCGTCGCCCTCGTCGCCGATCTGCTCGCGCGCCAGGAAGTCCTCGATCAGCAGCGGGCTGTCCTTCGCCTGCTCGCAGACGTTCAGCAGGTCGGTCATCGAGGAGACCTCCTCGACCTGCTCCTTGACGAACCAGGCGAGGAACTGCTCGGCCGGGAAATCACCGGTGTCGCGGGCGAGCTTGAACAGGGCGTTGATCTCATTCGAGACCCGCTTCTCCTGCTCGAGAGCCATACGCACCGGCCCGGGGACGTCGTCGTAGTGCGTCTGCTGAGACTTGATGTCGGGGATCCGCACCTCCTGGTCGGTGTCGAGCAGGTACTGGACCATGATCATCGCGTGGTTTCGTTCCTCGACCGCCTGGCGGTAGAAAAAGGCGGCGAGTCGGGGGAGGGTCTCGGCGTCGTAGTAGACAGCCGCCCCCACGTACTGTTGGGAGGCGGCGAACTCGTTCGAGATCTGCTCGTTGAGGGCGTCTGTGAAGTCCTTGTCGGCCATGGCTGCAGACTAGTCAGGCGGGACGATCGAAGTCACTCGCCCCAGCGGAAACCCGTTTCCGTGGGCTCGGGCTGAAGGGGGCTGGCCGGCAGCCCGGGCTCCGTGCCGGCCGTGTTGTAGCCCGAGGGAGCCACGTCGTTGGGTGTGTCCGGGTGGAAGATCGAGGCCAGGTACTGGATGTGGCCGCGCCCCGGGCCGAGCTCCCACTGGCCGCCACCGTAGGCGCCGATCCCCTGCTCGTCGCAGTAGTCGTAGGCGGCGAAGAGCTCGTGCAGCGGGCCGAACCGCGACGGCTTGATGTTGACCATCTTCGGGGGCCAAGGCTGGGACTGGATGTCGGCGACCGAGTGGATCGGCGCGTCCCAGGTGACGCGGTCGGCGACCGCATCGAGGATCGGCCTGGTCTGGTCGTTCACGTCCGGGTCCTCGAGCCAGGCGTCGGGGAAGGCCTCGATCAGCTTCCGATAGAGCTCTGGGTCGGTCTCGACGTCGACCGGTGTCCCCTTGTACTGGCCCTTCAGGTCGAGCGAGTCGACGGCGCCCGTCTCCACGAGCTGCTGGATCAGCTCGTTGCTCCAGTCGTTGGTCGGGTCGAGCTTGAAGCGCAGCGTGGGATAGATCTCGAGGCGCTTGCGCACCGGCTCGATCGTCGAGACCTCCTCGGAGCCCGGCGGGGTGAGCCGCATCGAGACGACGAAGGTCACGGGTCGCGGCTCTCGCTCCACTACCTCGTAGAGCGACTTTCCAGCCTGGCGCAGCGCCAGATCGAGCGCGGCGCTCTCGAGCGCCCAGCGCCGGTAGTTGACGGAGACCTCTCGCTCCGGCGGGCTGGGGAAGAGCTCGAGCCCGTCGAGCAGTTCGGAGAACGAGGCGATCGTGTGCTCTCCGGCGAGCCCGAGCACGGGGCCGGCGTCCCGCAGGGCGACGTGATCGAGGGCGTCGTAGACGACGTCCTCGCCGATCCCCTCGTGGCCGTCACCCTTCAGGTGAAAGATCGTCGTCAGGCGATCGAATTCCGTGCCGGGCGGGTGGAACTCGAGCCCCTGCAGCTCGTAGGAGTCGATCTTCAGGGGAAGGTCCTTGATCTTGTCGTAGCTCGTCACGGCGGCGGACACTACAGACCGGTCCTCCTCGGCCCCTCGGCTCAGTGCCGGTGGCGGAGCTTTCGGAAGTGGTGGGTCTGGGCCAGCGCCCACATCGACTGCGGCGAGGCCCAGAAGAGCACGGCACCCGCCCCGCCGGCCAGCGCGGCCCGCAGGCAACTCGCCGCCCGGCTCTCGTTGATGGCGCGGATCGGCAGGTGTCGTTTCGCGCGTCCGTGGTCGCTGAAGGAGATCTGAACGGCGAGGTTGCGCCGCTTTCGATGGGTGCGGCGGTACTCGCGATAGAGCCGTCCGGCCGTCGAGCGCATGCCCTTCTGGCCGGCACGCCGCTTCATGCACGACGCCTGCGTTGAAACGACCTGGATCCCGCCGCGTCGGTGCCCGAAACGGCGGTTGCGGCGGTCGAGCATGCGGGCGATCCGCCCGTAGTGCCAGTCGCCGTAGAAGCTGGGAACCGCTCCCACGCGCTCGATCCCGGAGACGGTTTCCCGAGCGCGGTGAGCGACCCGCCCGACCACCGAGCTGAGTCGGTTGAGGCTCCGGCCGAAGTGCTGCTTCCAGCGGGAGAGGCGGTGGTTCGTCGCCCTCGCGTGACCCCAGTCCCGCCGCTCCCAGTCGAGCAGCAGGCCCCAGAGCCGCGGCGAGTCGATCAGGCTGAGGGCGTAGCCCGGCCGTTGCGGGTCCGACGCGAGCCCATTGAGCGCGATCATCCGGGTGCACGGGAACTCCTCACGCAGCCGCGAGACGATCTCCTGCTGGAGCTCGGCACTCGTCCCCTTCCACCTTGTGTTGACGAGGAAGATGTCTCTGGTCCGCAGCTGCCCGTAGGTGGATTGGAGCTTCGCGTACTGGTTCACGTTCCGTGGCTTGTTGATGCGGATCAGCATCGTGAAGCGGGCGCCCGGGCCACCCTTCGGCGCGAGCTGGAGCGGGGTGGGGGGACAGCCCGCCGGGTCGCCGCTGGAGGCGGCGGGTATGAGGGCGAGAACGAGGAGTGGGAGAGCACCGGCCGCTACGGGCAGCCGGCGAAGCGAGTCGGGCATCGGCCGACCCTAAAGGAGCGCCGGGCTCTCTCTTGTTAAGCGCCTGGATACCGGCCGCTGCAGCGTCCCGTAACGTTGCGCCGCCCCAAAGGACGAGAGGGGCATCGTCGCATCGACCGAGTAGGGAAGGAGAAGGAATGGCCGAGTCACTCGGCGCCGATGCCGGCGCCGGCCTGAAGGCGCTGGGCATCAACTGCACGCTGAAGAAGAGCCCTGCGACCTCGAACACCGAGGCCCTCATGAACCGCGTCCTCGAGCTCCTCGAGGAGCACGGTGTCGAGACCGAGCTCCTGCGGCCCGTCGACTACGAGGTCAAGTTCGGAATCACCTCGGACGAGGGCGAGGGAGACGAATGGCCGCGAATCCTGGAGAAGATCAAGGCGGCCGACATCCTGCTGATGGGGATGTCGATCTGGTTCGGGGTGCGCTCCTCGGTCTGTCAGATGGTGATCGAGCGGCTCGACGGCACCTACAACGAGCGGAACGACGTCGGCCAGTACCCCCTCTACAACAAGGTCGCCGGGGTCGTGGTAACCGGCAATGAGGACGGCGCCCACGCCTGTGCTGAGACCACCCTCTTCAACATGACCCATCTCGGCTGCGTCGTCCCGCCGAACGCCGACACCTACTGGGTGGGCGAGGCAGGGCCGGGACCGTCCTATCTCGACGCCGGAGGGCAGACGCACCCGTACACAGTGCGGACCAGCTCATGGTGCGCCCACAACCTGCTCCACATGGCGCGCATCATGCGGGAGAACCCGATCCCGCCGATCGGGAACACCCTCGACGAGATGGGCGGCGATGCCGTCCACGGCGGATAGGCGCCGGACAGCGGCGCTGCTAGGTGACGACGAGTCCCGGGCCGGGAACGGCCTCTGCGTCCCTCGCGCCAATCTCCTCGCCGCACTTCGAGCAGCGCAGCTCGAGGGTGGGCTGGCCGCCGCAGCCTCTGTGCCGGATCTCCGCGGGCGGGCCCTCGCGCAGCCAGCGGTCGCCCCAGTCCCGCAGGGCCATCAACACGGGATAGAGGTCGAGCCCCATCTCGGTGAGCCTGTAGCGGTCGCGCGTGCGGACCGAGTCCTTGTAGGGCTCGCGTCGAAGGACGCCCGCCTCGACGAGGCGGTTGAGCCGCTCGGAGAGCAGCGAGCGGGAGATCCCGAGGGTCTCCTGGAAGTCCTCGAAGCGCTTGATGCCGTTGAACGCCTGGCGCAGGATGACCAGGGTCCAGCGGTCCCCGAGCAGGGAGGCGGGCCTGGCGATCGAGCAGTCCTGTTCCGCGAGTTCCGCCGCGCGCATCGCGGGCCAGCATAGCGGGACTGCGTTCGGAATCCGAACCCTATATTCTGCGTTCGCTTTCCGTACTCAAGACCTCGACGTTGCGAGGAGGCCCCGAATGCCGAAGCTCGATCTGACCATCACCTCCGATGTCCTCGCCGATCAGCGAAAGCCCGAGCTGATGCGCGAGCTGGGGGCCGCGCTCCTCCATTGGGAGGGCGCTCCCGACACCGAGTTCTTCCGCTCGATCACCTGGGCGCACCTCCACGAGCTGCCCGCAGAGGCGATCCAGACGCCGGACGGCGTCGCCAAGCCGCACGCGATTCTCGACATCACGGTTCCAGCAGGCGCGCTCAGCGAGCGGCGGAAGGCAGGCATAGTCGAGGACGCCACCAAGCTGGTCCTCGATGCCGCCGGCTGGGATGCGCAGGCCGGGGTGCGCGTGTGGGTGCTGATCCACGAGGTGCCGGACGGGAACTGGGGCGCGGCCGGACAGGTCGTTCGTTTCGAGCAACTCCGTGAAGCCGCCAAGGCCGAACGCGAGCAGGAGGGCACAGGAAAGGAGAAGGTCCCGGCCGCCGCTGACGGCGAGCAGGTTCCGGCGTGAGGCAGCTCACCTTCGTCGAGAAGGGTCAGCTCGAGTGGCGCGACGCGCCCGACCCGAAGCTGGAGGACGACGGACAGGCGCTCGTGCGGCCGGTGGCCCTCGCCACCTGTGACATCGACACGGCGTTCGTACAGGGACGGTTTCCGGTGGGGAATTCGTTCGCGTTCGGCCACGAGTGCGTCGGCGAGGTGAGCGACGTCGGTGACTCGGTTACCTCGGTCAAGCCGGGGGATCTGGTCAGCATCCCGTTCCAGATCTCCTGTGGGGAATGCGCCCGCTGCAGGGCAGGGGAGCCCGGAAACTGCGAGTCGGTTCCGAGACTCTCCACGTACGGATTGCCCATCGGACCGCAGTCCTATGGCGGCTTTGCGAGCGATGCGGTGAAGGTCCCGTACGCGGACGCAATGCTCGTCCCTATACCCGACCGCGTGGAGCCGTCCGCCGTGGCCAGCCTCTCGGACAACATCCCCGACGCCTGGCGGTGCGTGGCCCCTCCGCTCGAGGCACGTCCCGGATCGCCGGTACTGATCGCGATGGGCGCCGGGTCGATCGCGCTCTACTCGGTCGCGATCGCCCTCGCCCTCGGTGCCGAGCGGGTCGACGTCGTCGGTGGTCGCCCGCGTGACCGTGAGCTGGCCGAGAAGCTCGGCGCGAACGTGCTCGACGATGGGTTCCCGGACCGCGCCGGCTTCTACCCGATCACGGTCGACGCGAGCGCCGACCCGGCGGGCATCTCCTGCGCACTGCGCTCGACCGACGCCGACGGTATCTGCACCAGCATCGGGATCTACCTCGAGCCGACTCCGCTGCCCCTGCTCGACATGTTCACCCAGGGCGTCACCTTCGTCACGGGCCGGCCGCACGTCCGCACGCTGATGCCGGACGTGCTCGAGCTGGTTCGCCAGGGCAAGTTCGACCCCGACCCGGTGACGGCGAACAAGGTCGACTGGGAGGACGCACCCGAGGCCCTGTCGGACCTGCGGGCGAAGACCGTTGTGACCAGGGCGCGCGGCGCCGGCTGAGCGGACCGTCTGCGCCCGGCGGGTCGCGCGCCCGCCTGGTTCCTTAAGTCCCGCCCGGGATGACGCCGCCCGTGTTCTTGCTGGGCGCCGCGGTGGGCGGGCGCAGCGCGTTGATCTGCGGCTGCTGGAAGAGCATGCGCATCGCGTCGTCCGAGGCGAAGAAGAAGAAAGCGCCCACGCCCTGCTTCATCGCGGGCTGCACGCAAGCGGCGGCCGTTGCCGGCGAGGTGCGGAGAAGCGCCATGCCTGAGCTCGGGTCGGGGGTGTCGGTGAAGGAGATCTGCATGCCGGTGTTGCCGAGCAGCGGCTTGCCCTTCTTCTTGATCGGCTGCCTGAAGGTCCTCTTCACCTTCTTCCGCTTGCCCTTCACATGGACCTTCCGGGTGATGAATTTGAACGTGTACTGGAGACGCAGCTGCTTGGCCCTCGCTCCGAAGCCGGGTGGCCCTGCGTCGGCGCAGGAGTCCTGGGTCTGAACGCTCATCGGCCCGATCTTGCGGTCGCCGAGCCGCGAGTTCTGCTTATTCAGGTTCTGGGCGATCTGGCCGAAATTCCAGGTCGCGTTGTCCTGCGGGACCAGGCCTGTCCGCTTGCCGGCACCGATCGGATTCGTCGCGACGGTGTTCATGAAGCCGAAGTTCCAACCGCGCAGCAGCGGGAAGGCCTTCTTGAAGTTGCTGGTCCATGGCGGTCGGCTGGGGTCGGTGGCGCGCCCCGCGTTCCAGTCAGCCTGTTCGTAGTCGGTGAGCAGTGCGAAGACGTTCGGATCGACGATCGCTGAGAACGCGTAACCGGCCTGGGCCGGGTCGAAGCTCATCCCGTTCAGCGCGATGATCCGGTTGCAGGGGAAGCTCGTGCGCAGGTCGGCTGCGAGGCTCGAGGCCACGTCCGAGGTCATCGCCGGAAACTGGCCGCTGCCCGTGAAGCGGGTGTTGAGCACGAAGATGTCCTGCGGCAGGACTCGACCCGACATGCCACCCTCGGGCTTCGTGTAGGTGTCCACGTTCCCCTGGGTGTTGATGCGGATCAGCATCGTGAAGCTGCCCGGCCCGGAGATCGCCGGGCTCAGTCCTCGAGGCTGTGAGCATGCGACCTGGGCCTGGGCGGCCGGTGGTGAGCCGGAGCGCACACCGATCAGGGCAAGGGCGAGCAGGGCCGCTCCAATCGCGACTGCGACCACTCGGCGGGCGCGCGCGGACGCGCTCCCCTTCGTATGTGAGACAGCACCTGCCATGTGCGGACGAGTGGCGCCACGCTAACGGCGCTCTCTTTCCCAACACGCGAGTCAGCTTGCAGTTGTGATGCGGGTGTTGACGAGGCTCCCGAACGCCTCGATCGCCGCCGCCAGGTCGGCCTCGACGGTGTCCTCGTCCGGCGCGTGGCTGACGCCTGCGATCGAGGGGGAGAAGACCATCGCCGTGGGCATCTGGGGTGCCATCGAGGCAGCGTCGTGTAACGCGCCGCTGGGCAACTCGTAGGCGGTGCCTGTAACCCGCTCGCACGCCTGGCGGGCCGAGGCCACCAGATCCGGATCGAACGCGATCGGCTCGATCCTCCAGACGGGCTCTTCGGAGACCTCGCAGCCGCGCTCCGCTGCGGCCGCCGACACGGCACCGCGGGCCGAGGCGAGCATTCGCGTGAGCGCCTCGGCGCCACGGTTGCGCAGGTCGACGACCATCGAGGCCCGGCCCGGGACCGCCGTCGGGATGCCTGGCTCGAAGCTCATCTCGCCCACTGTTCCGACCCCGCCCTCGCCGACGGCAATCGCCTCCACTCGCAGCGCCGCCGCGGCCGCGGCGAGGCCGGCGTCGTGACGGGCGTCCATCGGTGTCGTCCCGGCATGTGAGACGCGCCCTCTGATCTCGAAGCGGACCCGCTCCACGCCGACGCAGCCGCTCACCGCCGCCGCCTTGATGCCCTCGGCCTCCAGCACCGGGCCCTGCTCGATGTGGAGCTCGAGATACGCGCCGATCCGCTTGAGCCTGGAGCGGGAGTCGACCGCTCCTTCGAGGTCGACGCCGTAATCGGCCAACACCTCCGCCGCACCGCGGCCATCGGCGTCCCGGGCGTTGGCGAGCTCGGCCGGATCGAACGTCCCGGCCGCGGCCGAGCTGCCGAACAGGCTGCGGCCGAAGCGGGCGCCCTCCTCGTCGGCCCAATCCACCAGCGCCAGCGTCCGCGGCGGGCGGGCATTCGCCTCGGCCCAGGCGCGAAGCACCGCGAGCGCCCCCATCACTCCCAGGGCCCCGTCGAGCCAGCCGCCATTGGGTACCGAGTCGAGATGCGAGCCGAGCGCCAACGCCGCGTCGCGCTCGCCGGACAGATAGGCCCAGGCGTTGCCCGCCTCGTCGATCTCGGGCTCGAGGCCGATCTCGCCCAAAAGCTCACCCAGGAAGTCCCGGGCTGTCCGCCAGCCCTCTCCCCAGCAGACCCTCTGCGCCCCGCCGTCGTCGCTCGTCCGCCGGGCGAGCTCGCGCAGATCGGCGATCACGCGCTCGGCGTCGATCGCCGGTGCTCTCATCCCACGCGCTCCCTCCGCAGCGCCTGGCTCAGGCAATGAGGCCCGCCGCCGCCGAGCGTGAACATCGAGAGGTCGAGTTCGATCACCTCCAGGCCGCGGGAGCGCAGAGCGGCGTTGAGCTCCGCCGCTCCAGCGGCCGAGATGACCCGATCGCCGCCCAGCGAGATCGCATTCACGCCGAGCGTGAAGGCCTGCTCCGCGCTCACGTGAATCAGGTCGAATCCCTTCGCGCGAAGCCACTCGACGGCTTCGTTCGGCAGCACCTCTGAGCAAACCGCCGCCAGCTTCTCCCCGAGCACCGCGATCAGCACGTCGATGTGGACGTAGCGCTCCGGGAACGGCTGGACGCGGGCATCCCATCCGTCCTCGCGAAACCAGGCAGCCAGCTGAGTGGCGGCGACCTCCTGGGTCCGGCTTTCGCCGGTGCCGATCAGCACGGCTCCGGGCTCCACGATCATCACGTCGCCGCCCTCGAGCGATCCCGCGGTGATCATGCCGCGGATCGGGATTCCGGCCCGCTCGTAGAACCGGATCGCCGGTGCATACTCGCCTCGTCGCCACCACTGCGCGGGTTGGGTGATCACGGTGCCGTTGGGGCCCATGGTGCTCGAATCGCGCGTGAAGACGCCGTAGGGCAGTGCCGGCTCCGTCTCGAGGAAGTGGCAGCGGACGCCGGCCTCCTCGTAGGCGGCGACCAGACTTGTGTGCTGCTCCGCCACGGCCTCCGGGTCGAAGCGATGGCCGGCCTCGAGCGTGGCACGGGTGATGGCGCTGGTCTCGCGCCAGCGGAAGCTGTCCGGCGGACAGAGCAGGACGTCGAGCAACCGGCCGTACTCGGAGTCGACGCCCCAGGCGGGCTCGGCGGCGCTCATTCCCTCACCACCCGGATGGTTCGCAGGGTGCGATCGCTCGCCCCGCGCACCAGGCCGCCGTGGGCGAGGGAGTCGGCGATGTAGGCGATCGTCGGCCAGGTGAGCCGCTCGCCCGGGAGCACGTTGGGCACCCCTGGTGGGTACGCGGCCAGCGACTCGGCGGCGATCCGCCCCTCTGCCTGATCGAACGCGACGACCTCCTGGGGGCCGAGGAAGGCGTCGCGGGGAGCCAGCTCGAGTGGTCCCCATGGGGGCGGCTCGGCGAACGCGCGGCGGTCCTCCACGTCGGCGGGGCCGATCTGCTCGACCGCGTGCCGCAGGCCCTCGACCAGCCGGCCCGCCGGCGCCGTTGGCGCCTCGGCGATGCCGAAGACCGCGACGATCACGTTCTCGGAGAACAACTCGAGGATGATGTCGTCGCGTTCACGCATGAGCTGGGCGATGCGGTGCCCGGTGGCACCCGTGCCCCTGACGTCCACGGAGAGCCTCAGCGGATCCCATGCGGCGACGCTGGTCCGCCCCGCGAGGCGCTCGTCGAGCACGTCGAGGCCGGGGATCTCACGCACCTGCTCTCGGGTGCGGGTCAACGTGGCCAGGGTCTCGTCGAGCAGGGCGTGGCCCTCGGTCACGGCATAGCGCCTCGCTGCATCGACGGAGGCGGTGAGCAGGGCGTCGGGGCTGGTCGACTCGACCAAGGTGACGGAGCGATCGATCACGTCTTCGTCGATCCGTCCCTCCCGGCCGAGGTGCAGGATCGCCGACTGGGTCATGCTGCCGACGATCTTGTGAGTGCTCGTGAGCACCAGATCGGCGTCGCCCCGCAGGGCGCCGGAGGGCAGTTGCTCGTGGAAATAGAGGTGTGAGCCCCAGGCCTCGTCGACGACGAGTGGGATCTCACGCCGATGGGCCACCTCGGCGAGCTCCTCGACGCGCGCCACAGCCCCGAAGTAGGTGGGCGAGACCAGCATCACCGCCTCAGCGTCCGGCTCCGCGTCGAGTGCCGCGGCCAGCGCCTCCGGGGTGACACAGTGGGCGATGCCGAGCTCCGGATCGATCTCGGGCGAGACGAACGTGGGGCGCAGACCCGAGAGCACGAGCCCGTCGATGATCGAGGAGTGCACGTTGCGCTGGACGACCACCGGCCCGCGGTCGGGAGGTCCGGTCAGCAGCTCCCCGCTGGCGTGGGCAAGCGTCATGCAGATCGCGTGGTTTCCGCCAGACGCCCCGTTGACCAGGAACCAGCTGCGCTGGGCGCCCCAGGCCTCCGCGGCCAAGTGCTGTGCTTGCTGAAAGGGGGTCGGCTCGGGGCCGACGTCGATCCCCTCGATGCTCGGCGGGACATCGTGGAGGATGGCGGCCTCCCCGAACGCAGAGGTCAGGCCCGGATCGGCGCGGCTGCCCTTGTGGCCCGGGATGTGGAACCGCCCCGGGTTGCGGGCGACGTAGGCGACGAGTGCGTCGAGGTACGGGGCTTCGGCTTGGTCGGCCATCATGGCCGACCGAGTCTATTTAGGCGCCGTGAGGTGGCTCCCCGCCGCTGTAGCGGGAGTACGGATACCACCACTCCTTCGGCGCGACCTCGCTCTCGATGTGAACGTGCTTGGTCTCCTGGAAGGCCTCGAGTCCCTCGCGGCCCAGTTCCCGCCCGAGTCCCGACTGCTTGAAGCCCCCGAATGGGCCGGCGTCGTTGTCGGTCAGCGGGTCGTTGAACCAGACCGTGCCGGCCTTCACCTCGCGCATGCAGCGCAGGATGGTCTTGAAGTCCTCCGTGTAGATGTTCGCCCCGAGTCCGTAGGACGTCGAGTTCGCGAGCTCGATGGCCTCGTCGAGGCTGCTGACGCGAACCAGTGGCGCGACCGGGCCGAAGGTCTCTTCGCGGAGCAGCTCGGTCTCGGCCGGCGCGCCGGTGACGACCGCGGGCGCGAAGAAGTGGCCTCGGTCGTGGCCGGCCGAGTCGCTGCCGACGACCACCTCCGCGCCGGCGGCGACGGCGGCCTCGACCTGATCGGCGACCTTGGCGCGCTGGCCCGCGGAGACCATCGGCCCGATATCCGTGTCGGCGCGCATCGGGTCGCCGATCACCAGGCTCTTCGTGTACTCGACGAAGGCCGCCAGGTACTCGTCGTAGACGTCGTCCAGCACGTAGAAGCGCTCCGCGGAGGTGCACACCTGGCCGGAGTTGAGAAACGCCGCCCAGGCGCCGCCCTTGGCCGCCACGTCGATCCGATCGGCGACGTCGGAACAGACGATGAAGGGGTCCTTGCCGCCCATCTCGAGATTGACGCGCGCCATGCGATCGACGCAGGCACGCGCGACCTTCTTGCCCGTCTCGACGGAGCCGGTGAAGGCGACGCCGTCCACCCGAGGCTCACTTGCGATCGCCGCGCCAATCTCCGGACCGCCGGCCAGCAGGCCGACCACGCCGGAGGGGAGGTGGTCGAAGCAGCCGGCGAGCATCAGAGTCGAGAGGGGCGTGAGCTCCGACGGCTTGCCGATCACCACGTTGCCGGCCGCAAGCGCGGGCGCCACCTTCCAGGCGAGCAGCAGCAGCGGGTAGTTCCAGGGGACGATGCAGCCGACCACGCCCAGCGGCTCCTTGACCACCAGGCTGAGCTGGCTCGCCTCGATCGAGGGGATCACCCGGCCGGCGGAGTCGCGGCCGATCTCGGCGTAGTAGTCGAAACACGCGGCCGTCCAACTCACCTCGTCCGAGTTCTCGACGAGCGGCTTGCCCCCCTCCAGGGTCATCACCTCGGCGAGCTCGTCGGTCCGCGAGCGCAGCCTCGTCGCAACCTCGTGCAGCAGCTCCCCCCGATCGACGGCCGGGGTCCGGGCCCAGTCTCGCGCCGCCTCCCGGGCGGCGGCGAAGGCCGCGTCGAGCTGCTCGGGGCTCGCGCTGCCCACCGAGGCGATGACGTCCTCCGAATACGGGTTCTCGACTTCGAGGAGGAGTCCGTTCCCTGGAACCTGCTCGCCGTTGATCCACAGGCGAGTCTCGAGATCAGCCACGGCCGGATCGTAATCGGGACAAGGCGGGGTAGGACGGCCAGGGGGAGAAGGAAACCGGCCGCCCTATCCGCCCGCCTGCGCCGAGGCTAAAAAACCCGGCGGAGGCGAGGCATCTCAATATGTGGGCGGGCGCCGGAGTAGGGGGTCTCCGAACGCCCGCCCGCTGCCTCGACTCAGAACACAGCGTACCCCTCCGGGAACGCGGGTAAACGCACGTTCCAGAAAACCGCCCTATCAGCGGTTTTTTGCGGCCACCGCTCGTTGCAGCTGGCTCTTGTTCATGCCCGAGCGGCCCTCGATGCGGAGCCGCTTCGCCTGGTTGTAGAGCTGCTCCTTGGTCTGGCCCTTCTGGCGGTTGGTGCCCGAGCGCTGCCCGCCGCGCGTCTGCGGCGAGGCCCCACGGGCGGAGCTCCGCGATCTGGTTCGCGACTCGCCGGAGCGCGCGCGGTTCTTGTTCACGGTGCGAGCGGCCATCTCGCGCGCGCGTGAGGTGGACGCGCCGCGGCTGCGCGCGCTCCGCTTGATCTTCTCGTACTGCCTGGCACGCTTGGTGCCCTTCTTGACGCCGCGGGGTGGCATGGGACATCATCTCCTTGCAATGAGAGGGTGCTACGTCTGCGGTACCCGCGCGCTGTGCGCTCAAACAGCGGTTTGGCCCACCGCCGATCCTGGGTAGTTACGCTGAGTGGGCCGGCTGATCCTCGGGCTCCCCAGGGGCGAGTAGCCACGGGCGCGAGGAGCCGATCGATGAACTGACCTGCCTTGGCTGACAGCCCGATGAACCAAACGCCGTCTCCCGGCCCAGGCGAGCAACTGGCAGACGAGCGACGCCTGCTGGAGCGGTACGCGGAGGACCACTCACCCACCGTCCGTGAGGAGCTGGTGGACCGGTTCATGCCCCTCGCCAGGCGACTGGCCTCGCGCTATGCCGGCGGCGCCGAGCCTTTCGACGATCTCGTCCAGGTTGCGAGCGTCGGCCTGGTCAAGGCCATCGACCGCTTCGACCCCGCCCGCGGAACCGCCTTCTCCACCTTCGCCGTGCCCACGATCCTCGGCGAGCTCAAACGGCACTTCCGTGACCGGGGTTGGTCCGTCCACGTGCCGCGCGACGTGCAGGAGCGCATCCTCAAGGTCGAGCGGGCGATGGCGGAGCTGCCCGCCAAGCTCGGGCACTCGCCGACGGTGCACGAGATCGCGGTGCGCATCCAGGCGACCGACGAGGAGGTGCTGGAGGCGATGCATGCATCCCAGGGCCACCACGCCGTCTCGCTCGACGCGACGTCGACGACGGGCGACGGGGACGAACCCGGCCCGTTGCGCGACCGGATCGGCGAGGTGGATCTCTCCTTCGAGACCGTCGAGTACGGCGAAGCGATCGGCCCGGTGCTCGATGAGATCTCCGAACGGGATCGCAAGGTCCTCCACCTGCGCTTCGTCGAGGACATGACGCAGAGCGAGATCGCCCAGCAGGTTGGCGTCTCGCAGATGCACGTCTCGCGCATCCTGCGCGCCACGATCGAGAAGCTGAGGCAGCGGATCCCGGAAGTGGACTAGGAACCGGGCCGCGCTCGGTTCTCAGCTCGTCACTTCGAAGTCGAGGAACTCCGCCGCCTCGCCCTCGGAGGTCTCGCCCTTGGTGACCTCCATCTTGCTGGCCAGCGTGGCCAGAGAGCCGGCGCCCGGCAGGTCCATCTCGCTGATCAGCTTCTCACCGGCCCCCGTGACGAGGGGGCCGACCCGGACGTTCAGGGTGCCGTCGCCGTCCTTGATCGAGATCCCCACGCGCCCTTCCGCGAAATCCCCTCCGGCCGACGAGGAGACCGCGTCTCCGAGCAGGACGGTGTCGGCAAGCCGGTCGACGGAGAACTCGGCCCGGGCCGCGAGCGCGCCGATCACCCTCGCGAGCACCGGCTTGACCAGCTCCCCGGGGGTGATCGCCATCTCGAGCTCTTCGACGACCCCGGCGTAGGTGCCGTTGTCGCTGAAATCGGGCGGCGTGTAGCCGAAGCGGATCGTCGTACGGCTGCCCTGACCGGGACCGCCGCTGATCTCGAAGCTGTCCGAGAGGGCCGCGATCAGGGGGAGGCCGAGACCGAGGGACTCGTCGCCCTGATGGGCGCGCGGCCGGAACCCCATCCCCTTGTCGGCCACCTGCACCTCGAGTTCGCCGGAGCCGGGCTCGGCGGTCAGCTCGAGCGGCCCCGGCTCGCCCTCGTAGGCGTGCAGCACGACGTTGTTGCAGGCCTCCCCGACCACGGTTTTCAGATCCGCGATCCGGGGGGCGGAGAGGCCGACGGCCTCGCCGAGTCCGGCGACGGCCTGGCGGACGACGATTACGTTCTCGGCGGTTGCCGGGAGGGTCAGCCGGAGCTCTCGGGCGGTCACGGGGGCGGCTTCCCCGAGTTGCCCGAGGCCGCCAGGATGGCCTCCTCCCGTCGGGCGTGCACGGGAAGCTCGGCGCGCAGGCCGGTCACTTCGAGAACACGATCGACCGCCTCCGAGCCGGTCGTGCGGGCGACGGCGAAGCCGATTTGGGACTCGGCGGCGCGCCGGCGCCCATCCAGGATCACCCCGAGGATGGACGAGTCGATGAAGGTGGCGGGTGAGAGGTCGACGACGGTCGGGACTCCCTCTTCAAGGAGTCCGTCAATCCGACGCCTGAGATTCGGCGCCGTACTGAGGTCGTGCTCGCCTGAGATCGTAAGCACTGCGGGTCCTTTGTCGTTCCGCTCGAGCGCGATCTCCCCCGTCCGCACACCGGCGGAAATACCTCGATTTGAGGTCACTCAAACCTCCTGCTCAGGACGAACAGAAGCCAGCCGATCGGCACGACGCTGCTGCCACACCGTGAAGAACATCGCGATCAGGGTTAGAGCGAACAGCATGGTGGCGATGATGTAGACCTGCACGGGAATGCCGCGCTGGGCTGCTCCGAAGATGTAGAGCGGGAAAGTCACTTCGGTCCCCGCCGTGAAGTTGGAGACCACGAAGTCGTCGATCGAGAGGGCGAAGGCGAGCAGGGCGCCCGCGATGATCCCCGGCCAGATCAATGGCAGGGTGATTTTCCGGAACGTCGTGAACGGGTCGGCGCCGAGATCCTGGGCCGCCTCCTCGAGGCTGCGGTCGAAGCCGATCAGGCGCGAGCGGACGACGATCACGACGAAGCTGATGCAGAACATCACGTGGGCGAGCAGCAGGGTCGTGAAGCCCAGCGTGAGCCCGTAGATCAGGAACAGCGAGAGCAGCGAGGCGCCCAGCACGACCTCGGGCGTGGCGGTGGGGATGACGATCAGGTAATTCGAGGCGCGCCGCCCGAAGAAGTTGTAGCGGACCAGGGCGAGCGCGATCATCGTCCCGAGGATGGTCGAGATCACCGTGGCGAGAACGGCCAGCCGCAGGCTGATCAGGAGCGCGTCGGTCAGCTCGGAGATAACGAACGGATGCGTCCAGTTCGAGAGCGTGAACCCCTGCCAGGTGAAGTTGAACTTGCCCGCCGGATCGTTGAAGGAGAAGACGATGATCAGGCCGATCGGGATCAGCATGTAGGCGATCGCCAAGATGCCATAGATGACGATCGCGTTCTCGCGCAGCCATTGCCAGGCGCGCGAGGCCGCCGAGAGGCGCCGTTGCGTGGGAAGGGTCGCCGCGTGCGTCTCCATCAGTGACGCTCCGCCTCTTCGCCCATCAACGCCTCGGTTCCGGCGAACCGGATGTAGATGAAGACGATCAGCAGTATCACCGCCATCAAGATGAACGAGAGCGCCGCGGCGGCCGGATAGTCGGTCTGTTTCAGGTAGAGCGACTGGATGACGTTGCCGATCATCGACTGCTGGGCCCCGCCCAGGAACTGGGCGTTGATGTAGTCGCCCGTCGCCGGGATGAAGGTGAGCAGCGTGCCGGCGACCACCCCCGGCATCGAGAGCGGCAGCGTGACCTTCAGGAACGCCTTGCGGGAGGAGGAGTAGAGGTCCTTGGCCGCCTCGATCAGGCTCAGATCCATCCGCTCGAGGCTGGCGTAGATCGGCAGGATCATGAAAGGCAGGAAGTTGTAGGTGAGCCCCGCGATCACGGCCGGCGCGGTCGCGAGCAAGCGCCCGTCACTGGAGATGAAGCCGAGCGTCTGCAGCGTGTTGACGACGAAGCCGTTGTCGCTCAGGATCGTCTCCCAGGCGAGGGTCCGGATCAGGTAGGTGGTGAAGAACGGGGCGATTACCGCCAGCAACATCGCGTTCTTCCAGCGCCCACCCCGGAAGGCGATCGCGTAGGCGAGCGGGTAGGCGATCAGCAGCCCGATCAGTGTCGCGATAGCCGAGTACTGGAAGGCCCGGAAGAACTGCGTGTCATAGGTGCTGAGGACGTCGCTGTAGTTGGAGAAGTTCCAGTCGAAATGGAACTCCGGAAAGATCCCCGACTCCAGGGAGAGCCGGGCCATGAAGTACAGGGGCACGACGAAGAACAGGATCAGCCAGAGGATCCCCGGCCCGAGTAGCCCATAGGGGATGAGGCGGCGGCGGAGAGCGACGAGGCGCTCGTTACGCATCGGTCGTCTCCGCTGCCGTCCTCAAGCCCCGAATACCCCTAACCCTGGAGCACTCCCTCGAATGCCCGGGTCACCGTCTGCTCCTCCTGGCCCGTCAGGTCGGGCTGGGTCGAGCAGTTCTTGGTGAACTCCTCCGTCGGGAAGATCAGCGGGTCGTTCACCAGGTCCGGGTTGGTCGTCCGGAAGAGGTCCCGAACCCCGTCCACCGGCGTCACGTAGCTGTTGTACGCGGCGATCGGCGCCTGGTTCTTCGGGTCGTAGACGTAGTTCATGAACGCCTCGGCCGCCGTCGGATTCGGCGCCCCGACCGGAATCTCCATGTTGTCCGACCAGAGGATGCATCCCTCCGTCGGCATCCGGAACTCGATGTTCGGGTTGTCCGCCTGCAGCTGCACCGCATCACCGGACCAGCCGATGATCGCCGCCACATCGCCGTTGGCCATGTCGCGGGTGTAGTCATTGCCGGTGAACCGGCGGATCTGACCGGACGCGACCGCGGACTTGAGCTTGTCGATCGTGTCGAGCCACTGCTGCTGGGTGGCCTGGTTCGGATCGATGCCGTCGGCCTTCATGACCAGCGGCACAGTGTCGCGCAGCTCGGTGAGCATCTCGACCTTGCCCTTGTACTGCGGGTTGAAGAGGTCGTTGATCGAGTGCACGTTCGGCGCCAGCTGGGTGTTGACGATCAGGCCCGTCATCCCGCTCTGCCAGGGGATCGAGTACTTGCGTCCCGGGTCGAAGCTCGGGTTGCGCAGGTCCTCGCGGAGATTCGCCTCGACATTCGGGATCCCGGCCGGGTCCAGGTTCTGGACGTAGCCGAGGTCGTGCATCTTCTGCGCCATCCAGTCGGTCACGACGATGATGCTCCGCCCGCCCGACTGCCCCTTGGCGAGCAGCGGCTGCATCTTGGCGAAGAACTCCTGATTGTCGTTCACGTCCTCGACGTAGTCGGTGTTGACACCGGTCGCCTTGTCGAAGTTGGAGACCGTGTTCTTGTCGATGTAGAGCGGCCAGTTCGAGATCGTCAGGTCGCCCGAGGGGGGCGGCTGGTACTTGACCGTCTGGACGTCCTCCGAGCCGCCGCCGCCTTCGATTCCGTTCCCGCCGCCGCACGCCGCCAGCGCCACCACGGCGCCGAGGGCGACGACTCCCAGTCCCAGGGCCTTCGCCCTCTGCGTAAGTCTCACTTCGGGTCCCTCCTCATTGTCATGTTGCTGCGGGTTCGCCCGCCTCCACGGCGGACGCCGCTCCGTTTGTCGTGGACTCCCTCACCACGTGCATATGCTCCGGAGCCCAGGAAAGCTGGACCTTCGCACCACCTCCGGGAAGCCTCTGGCGCTCGGCCTCGTCCGTGTTCGGGACGAGCACCGTCATCCGCACATCGCCGGAGAGCAGGACGATCAGCTGGGTCGAGGTCCCGAGATACAACGAGCTCTCGACCAGGCCCTCGACGCTCGGCTCGTTCCCGTTCCCCGCGCCGATCGTGAGCTTCTCCGGGCGCACCACCGCGTGGCAACGGTCCCCGGGGTTGAAGCCGTCGACCTCGGCTCGGACCTGAACGCCGCTGTCGAGCTGGACCTCTCCGTTCTCTCCGCTCCTGCTGACGGTGCCGGGCATCAGGTTGGAGACGCCGATGAAGCCGGCGACGAAGGTGGTGCTCGGGCGGTCATAGACGTGTTCCGGATCGCCGATCTGCTCGATCCTGCCCTGATTCATCACCGCGATTCGGTCGGACATCGTCAACGCTTCCTCCTGATCGTGGGTGACGTAGACGAAGGTGATCCCGACCTCGCGCTGGATCTTCTTGAGCTCCACCTGCAGGCCCTTGCGAAGCTTCAGGTCGAGCGCCCCGAGGGGCTCGTCGAGGAGCAGCACTCGCGGAAGGTTGACCAGGGCGCGGGCGAGCGCGACGCGCTGCTGCATGCCCCCCGAGAGCTGCGAGGGCCGGCGGTTCGCCTCCGCCGCGAGCCCAACC
This sequence comes from Solirubrobacterales bacterium, assembly GCA_036520315.1. Lineage (GTDB taxonomy): Bacteria > Actinomycetota > Thermoleophilia > Solirubrobacterales > 70-9 > DASUPK01. The sequence goes on from DATDJZ010000089.1 coordinate 26,567, forward strand.
CGCTCGAGCTCCTCGCGAACCCGCCGGTCAATCTCGCCCTTGTCGACCCCCTTGCGCCGCAGCCCGAAGGCGACGTTCTCGCGGACGGAGAGGTGGGGGAAGAGCGCGTAGCTCTGAAAGACGGTGTTGGTGGGCCGCTTGTGCGGCGGGATCCCCAGCATGTCCTGGTCGTCGATTGCCAGACGGCCCGCGGTGACCTCCTCGAAGCCGGCGATCATCCGAAGGGTCGTCGTCTTGCCGCAGCCGCTCGGGCCAAGCAGGGTGAAGAACTCCCCCTCGGCGATGTCGAGGTCGATCGCGTCGACCGCCGTCAGCTCGCCGAAGCGCTTGGTGACGGAATCGAGTACGACGCATGGGCCGCCGGTCCGCCTTCCGTCTCCGCTCTCCAAACTCTCTCCTTCCCGTCCCCGGATCTCGGGGACCTTCCTTTCGCCCCGATCGGGCCCGCAAACAAATTAGCCGCCGCGGATGCCTGAGCGTAAGAAGCTCGACGATTCGTCGCAAGGGGCGAAAGCCCTAAAACAAGGGTCCACGCTTGTACATGTTGTACAAGCGGCTGAAAGCTGATTTCACACAATTCCGCTTGTGGCGCCGACCGGCGGGGGGTAGCTTTTGTACGGGGAGGCTAGAGAGAACGGAGGAACGCATGGCAGCACCGACCAGCGCCCCGGGAACGGCCCAGGCTGACTCGAGCGCGCTCCAGGAGCAGGCGCGGCGGCATCTCTGGATGCACTTCACGCGGATGGGCTCATTCGGGCCCGAGCACGAGGTACCGATCATCGTTCGCGGCGACGGCTGCTACGTCTGGGACGACCACGGCAACCGCTACCTCGACGGTCTCTCGGCGCTCTTCTGCGTCAACTCCGGCCACGGGCGGACGGAGCTCGGCGACGCGATGGCGGCGCAGATCCGCGAGCTCGACTTCGTCACCGTCTGGAGCTACGCGCACCCGCGGGCGATCGAGCTCGCCACCAGGATCGCGTCGCTGACACCCGGTGACCTGAATCACGTCTTCTTCACCAACAGCGGCTCGGAGGCGGTCGAGTCGGCGATGAAGCTGTCCCGCGCCTACCACCGGGCCAGGGGCAACGGCCAGAAGACCAAGCTGATCGCGCGCGAGATCGCGTACCACGGGACCACTCTGGGAGCCCTCTCGGCGACCGGCATCCCGGCGCTGCGGACGGCCTTCGAGCCGCTCGCCCCCGGAGGGATCCACGTCCCCAACACGCTCAGCTATCGCTGGCCCGCCGACCGGGACCCGCTCTGGGCGGCCGACCAGATCGAGGAGGCCATCGAGTTCGAGGGACCGGAGACCGTGGCGGCCGTGATCCTGGAGCCGCTGCAGAACGCCGGCGGCTGCATCCCGCCCCAGGAGGGCTACTTCCAGCGGGTCAGGGAGATCTGCGACCGCAACGACGTCCTCTTGATCTCCGATGAGGTGATCTGCGCCTGGGGGCGCCTCGGCGAGTATTTCGGCTGCCAGCGCTACGGCTTCCAGCCCGACCTGATCACAGTGGCGAAGGCGCTGACGAACGCGAACATCCCGATGGGAGGGATGATCGCCTCGGATCAGGTCTATGAGCCCTTCGCCGAGGGCAAGGAGATGTTCGCCCACGGCTCGACCTTCGCCGGCCATCCGGTGGCCGCGGCCGCGGCGATGGCGAACCTCGACATCCTCGAACGCGAGGACCTCTGCGGCCACGTCCGCGAGAAGGAGGGAGAGTTCCGGGCGGCGCTCGAGTCGCTCTACGACATCCCGATCGTCGGCGACGTGCGCGGGGACGGCTACTTCTACGCGATTGAGCTGGTCAAGGACCAGGAGACGAAGGAGTCCTTCGACCACGAGGAGTCCGAGAGCCTGCTGCGGGGCTTCCTGTCCGGAGAGCTCTACCGCCGCGGATTGATCTGCCGCGCAGACGACCGAGGTGACCCGGTCGTCCAGCTCTCACCGCCGTTGATCGCCGATACGGAGCAGTTCGAGGAGATCGTCGGAGTCCTGCGCCCGACCCTCGAGGAAGCGGCCCGGCGCATGGGTCGGAGCAGCGCCGAAGCTCTCGCACGCCCAGGCGCCCGCCTAGGACACTGATGCTCACGATCGAGAGCCTCACCTCCGAGCTCAGCCTCAAGGTCTCGGCCGGTGAGGAGGCCGCGGGTCAGCGCGAGATCCGCTGGGTGCACATCACCGAGCTGCTCGACCCGACCCCGTGGCTCTCTGGTGGCGAGTTGCTGATGACCACGGGGATCCGCCTCGAGAACGCCGACAAGCAGCGGAAGTTCATCCGGCTGCTGGCCGACACGGGGGTCGCCGGCCTCGGGTTCGGCACCGGTTTCGACCACGACAAGATCCCGAAGGCGCTGCTCAGCGAGGCCAACGGACGCGACTTCCCGGTCTTCGAGGTGCCCTACGAGACCCCCTTCATCGCGATCACGGAGGCGGCCTTCAGCCGGCTGGTCAACGAGCAGTACGACGTGCTCTCCCGCGGAATCGCGGTCAACGAGCGCCTGGAGCGGCTGGTCCTCCAGGGCGGCGGGCTCGACGAGATCGCCCGTGAGATCGCCGCGGCAGTCGGCGGCAGCTCGGTCGTCCTCGATGCGCGCGGCGAGGTCCTGGCGAGCGGCGGGCGCAAGCTGCCCGAGTACCTGCTCGATCCCATCCGCGAGGAGGTCCAGCCACGGGGGAGCGCAGCGGCTCCGTTCGTACCGAGCCAGACCGACCTCAGAGGGAGGGCGCTGGCGCATCCGGTCTCACCCCGCGCGGGAGCCGCCGAGGCCTGGTTGGTCGTGGTGCGGCGCTCCGGGGAGCTGGGCGACTTCGAGCGCCTCTGCGTCCAGCAGGCCGCGATCGTCGTCGCGCTGGAGCTGATGCGGGAGCGGGTCGCGCGGGAGACGGAGCGCCGGCTCTCCGGCGAGGTGCTCGCGGCGACGCTCTCCGGCCGCCTCGCCGCGGACGACGTCCGGGACCGGCTGGCCCCCTTCGGGATCGGCGAGCGGGCCGTTGTCCTGGCCTTCGAGCTCGGGGACGCCGCGGCCGGTGAGGGAACGCTCGGCGAATTTCTCTCCAGCCAGAACCGCGCGGCGGTGGTCGCCCCTCACGCCGCCGGCCGTCGTGAGCTGCTCTGCGCGGTCGTCGACGGCGGCAAGGGTGATCCGCTCGAGCTCGCCGGCAAGGCGCGCACCGCGCTCGAGACGGCGCACGGGATGACCCGCGCCGCCACCAGCCGCTCGCTGCCGACGGAGCGTGTCCGCCATTCCTTCCACGAGGCCCGCTGCGCGCTCGAGGCCACCGGCTTCTCGAACGGCGCCGCCCCCGAGGTGGCGTCCCATCGCGACCTCGGTGCCTTCACCCTGCTGCTCTCCGTGCAGGACACCGAGGCGCTCCGGCTCTACTGCGAGAGCGTGCTCGGGCCGATCGAGGACTCCGACGAGCGCTATGCGGGCGAGCTCCTGCGCTCGCTGGAGGCCTACATAGACCGCAACGGGCACTGGGAGCGGGCGGCGGGCGATTGCTACTGCCACCGCCACACCCTGCGCTACCGGATCAAGCGCATCGAGGAGCTCACAGGCCGCGACCTGAGCCGGGCCAACGACCGCGTCGAGCTCTGGCTCGCCCTGCGCGCCAAGGAGCTGATCGCGTGAGGGTGGCGGTCCTCGGCGCCGGCGGCACCATCGCCCCGGCGATCGTCCGCGATCTGGCCGAGTCCGAGGAGGTGACCGCAATGCGGCTGCTCGACCTCGACCTGCGCCGTGCCGAGGGGGTGGCGATGGAGCACGGCGCCGGCAAGGCACAGGCCCGCCGCGTCGACGCGACCGGTGACCTCGCCGAGCAGCTGGCCGGTATGGAGGTGCTCGTCAACGCCGCCGCCTACCGGATCAACCTGGCCGCGATGGGCGCCTGTCTCGAAGCCGGGTGCCACTACATGGACCTCGGCGGGCTCTACCACGTCACCGCCGAGCAGCTCGCTCTGTCCGGCAAGTTCGAGGGGGCCGGACTGTTGGCGCTGCTCGGCATCGGCTCCGCCCCGGGTAAGACCAATCTGCTCGCGGCCCGGGCGGTCCGCGAGCTTGACGGCAGCCCGGCCTCGATCTCGGTCCTGGCGGCGGGCCGGGACCTCGATCCGCCCGAGGGTCTCAGTTTTCCCTACGCCGTCAGGACCCTGCTGGACGAGATCACGATGCCGCCGATGGCGCTGGTCGACGGCAAGCCGCGCGAGCTGAAGCCGCTGCAGGCGGGTCCCACTGCCGACTTCGGCGAGCCGATCGGCGAGGGGGACACCATCTTCACCCTCCACTCGGAGGTCCTGACGTTCGGAGACAGCTTCGACTGCCCGAGCGTCACCTTTGCGCTCTCGCTGTCACCGAAGGTGCTCGAGAGCCTCAAGGAGCTGCGGGGGGCGAGCGAGGAGCGGATTGCCGAAGCTGCACGCTCCGCATCGCCCCCCTCAGCAAACACCGTCTCCGTCCACATCGTCGAGGTGACCGGCGCGGATACGGTCGTGCGCGGCCGCAGCGTGACCCCGGCGCACGAGTCCTGGGGCCTGGGGGGCGGGATCGTCTCGACCGCGACGCCGGCTGCGGCCGCCGTCCGGCTGCTGGCTCGGGGGTCCATCGAGCGGCGCGGAGCACTGCCGCCTGAGAGCTGCATCGATCCCGAGGAGATGTTCGCCGAGCTCGAGGCTCGCGGTATCCGCTTCGACTTCAGCAGCGCGCCCGCCGAGCGCGGCGAGGCAATGGAGAGCAAGGTGGCGAGATGAGAGTCGGGGTTCCCACAGAGATCAAGGAGGACGAGTACCGAGTCGCACTCACCCCCGCGGGAGCGCGGGAGCTGCGGGAACACGGCCATGAGGTGCTGATGCAGGCGGGTGCGGGCGAGGGCAGTGCGCTCCCGGACGACTCGTACGCAGCCCAGGGCGCCCAGATCCTCCCCGATGCCGCCGCGGTCTTCGAGGAGTCGGAGATGGTGCTCGGCGTCAAGGAGCCACAGTCGAACGAGGTCGAGATGCTCCGCTCGGACCAGACGCTGTTCACCTATCTGCACCTCGCCCCGGCCCCGGAGCTGACCAAGGCCCTGCAGGAGAGCGGCGCGATCTGCGTCGCCTACGAGACGGTCGAGGATTCCCAGGGCCGGCTGCCACTGCTTGCCCCGATGAGCGAGGTCGCGGGCAAGATCGCGACCCAGGCGGGCGCCTTCTTCCTCGAGAAGCCGCTCGGCGGCCGCGGCATCCTGCTCGGCGGCGTGCCGGGCGTCGCGGCGGCGACGGTGATGGTCATCGGCGGCGGCGCCGTCGGGATGAACGCCGCCTTCATCGCGATCGGCATGGAGGCCGACGTGTTCGTCTTCGACGTCTCGATCGACAAGCTGCGCGAGCTGGACGTTGCCTTCGGCGGTCGCGCCTCCACCGTCTACTCGTCGACCCTGGCGATCGAGGAGATGCTGCCCCGGGCCGACCTGGTGATTGGGGCGGTGCTCGTGCACGGCGCTAAGGCGCCGTACGTGGTGCGTCGCGAGCAGCTCAAGCTGATGAAGCGCAATGCTGTGTTGGTGGACGTCGCGATCGATCAGGGCGGATGTTTCGAGACATCGCACCCCACCACCCACCGCGACCCCGTCTTCGAGGTCGATGGGATCACGCACTACTGCGTCGCGAACATGCCCGGGGCGGTGCCGATCACGTCGACCTACGCACTCACCAACGCCACGCTGCCGTATGTGCTGGCGCTGGCCGATCACGGCGTGGCGGAGGCCGCGCGGCGGGACCCCGGGCTGAGGCTCGGGATCAACGTCGCGGCGGGCGCCGTCACGCATCCCGCCGTCGCCGAAGCCGTCGGCATTGAGCACACGCCCGTCGAGGATGTCCTCGGCAGCAAGCAAAAAGTCTGACCAAGGAGGAGCAATGGAATCCGCCACCGCGGAGAAGCAGCAGAAGGGTTCGGCCGAGGTCCTCGACCTCAAGAACATGATCGGCGGCGAGTTCGTCGACCCCGCCGAGGGCAAGACCGAGGACGTGATCAACCCCGCGACCGGCGAGGTGATCGCGCACTCGCCCGTCTCCACCGGGGAGGACGTCGACCGGGCCGTGAAGGCGGCGCGCGGGGCGTTCGAGACCTGGCAGTACACGACGCCGTCGGAGCGCCAGCAGCTGCTCCTGAAGCTCGCCGACGCGTTCCAGGAGCGGGCAGAGGAGATCACCGACTGGGAGACCAGGGACGCCGGCAAGCCGCGGCAGGCGATGTTCGACGAGGAGATCCCGCCGATGGTGGATCAGCTTCGCTTCTTCGCAGGAGCGGCCCGGACGATGGAGGGACGCGCCGCCGGGGAGTACATGGAGGACCACACCTCCTACATCCGTCGCGAGCCCGCCGGCGTGGTGGGGCAGATCACCCCATGGAACTACCCGCTGATGATGGCCGTCTGGAAGATCGGCCCCGCGCTCGCCACCGGGTGCACCCTCATCCTGAAGCCGGCCGAGACCACCCCGGTGACCACGCTCAAGATTCTCGCCGAGCTGGCGGCCGAGATCTATCCGCCCGGCGTCATGAACTTCATCGGCGGCCATGGCGACCCCGCGGGCTCCTCGCTGGTCACGCACCCGGAGGTCGACATGGTCTCGCTGACGGGGTCGCCGGCGACGGGCAAGTGGATCGCCGAGCACGCCGCGGACACCCTGAAGAAGGTCCACCTGGAGCTGGGCGGCAAGGCGCCGGTGATCGTCTTCGACGACGCCGACATGGACCTGGCGATGGAGACGATCGCCGGTACTGGCTACTTCAACGCCGGTCAGGACTGCACGGCGGCGACGCGCGTGCTGGCCTCGAAGGGCGTCTACGACGACGTCGTCTCCGGCCTCGCCGAGCAGGCGAAGGACTACAAGACCGGCGACACGTTCGATCCCGACACGGTGCTGGGCCCGGTCAACTCCGAGCGCCAGCGCGACCGCGTCGAGAGCTTCCTCAAGGACGCGAACGGCGCCGAGATCGTCACCGGGGGCAACCGCCCCGACCTGCCGGGCTACTTCCTCGAGGCGACGGTGGTCGCGGGCCCGAACCAGGACGACCGGATGATCCAGGACGAGATCTTCGGCCCGGTGATCACGGTCCAGTCCGTCGATGACGAGGCGAAGGCGATCGAGTGGGCCAACGGCGTCCGTTACGGGCTGGCCTCATCCGTGTGGACCAAGGACGTCGGTCGCGCGATGCGCGTCTCGAAGGCGCTCAAGTTCGGCTGCGTCTGGGTCAACGACCACATCCCGATCGTGGCCGAGATGCCGCACGGCGGCTACAAGCAGTCCGGCTACGGCAAGGATCTGTCGGTCTACGCCTGCGAGGACTACACGCACATCAAGCACGTGATGCTGAATCACGCGTAGTCGACGCTGACTGACCTAGGTTCCTCGGGCGTACTCGTCCGAGCCGTCACTGCTGCTCGCCGAGCAACTCACGGGCCCGCTGGACCTGCTCGTCGGGAACCATCAGTTCGTAGCGCCCGGCGACCAAGTTGCTCACCGACGTGAAGTCCCGCTGCCCTCGGGTCGCCCAGTGGGCGAAGAACCCGAACAGGGCGCCCCAGAAAGCGCCTATGAGGAGTCCGCCGAGCACCAGGCCGAGCCACTCCGGGCCCGTGGTGAACAGGCCCACCAGCAGTCCGATGAACAAGCCGAACCAGGCGCCGGTGGCCGCTCCCGCTGCCGCAGCGCGCGCGTTGGTGAGACGCCCGGTGACGCGCTCGACGAGGCGTACGTCGTGGCCGATGATCTCGGCGCCCTCCACCGGGAAGCCCCGATCTGAAAGTGAGTCGACGGCCCCCTGCGCGTCGGCGTACGTTGGGTAGCTCGCGACCGTTTGAAGGGCATCTTGGGTTTGTGCGGCATCGACCTGAGCCTCCATCTGGATCTCCTTTGCGGTCGCTTGCTAGTCGCGGCATGTTCGCACGCGAGGATGGGGCGCAGCTAGAACGGCCTACTTCGCCCGCTGGCAGTAGCCGTAGGCGGTGAGGTTCGCTGGTGGAGCGCGACCTTGAAGGCGTCCTCGAGCTTCTGCGTCGGATCGTTGTGGCCGGCGCCGCCGCGGGCGAGCGCGCCCGGCGAGCAGGCGAGGGCAGCCAGCAGCACGGCGACCGCCGGGGCCGAGTCGAAGCATGGTCCGGCGCACGGTCAGGATTCAACACGCCGTCGCAGCAGAAAGAGCGCCGCGACGATGATCGCCACCCCGCCCAGTGCGAACGGCCACCAGGGAATGCCTCCGCCACCCCCCGACTCCTCCTTCGCCTCGCTCGGCGCTCCCCCCGGCAGCACCTGGGCGAGGAAGTTCCCGTAGGCGTGGGCACCGGTGAAGTTCGGATGGAAGAGGTCGGGGAGGAACCAGGCGCCGGGGGCCGGCTCGACCTTGTGATGGGGAAGGCTGTACTTGACCCAGTCGACCAGCTTGATCTCGTCGGGATGGTCCTTCGCCGCCTGAACGAGGACGTCGGTATCAGGCGCGGGCGCGCGCCCCGTGTCCGCGTCGTAGGCGGTGACCAGGACGAGCGTGCGCTTCGGGCCGATCACCTTGAGCGCGAACCTGATCAGATCGTCGTTCACGCCCCCGTTGCCGTAGGCATTGATCAGGATCAGGCGCGGAAGGACCCCTTGGTTTCGCATGTCGCGCGCGACCCAGATGCTCTGCTTGAAGCCGCGGCAGCCCTTGGCGTTGACGTCGAAGCCGACCCGGGTCAGGTCGGGAATCGGGAGCAGCATGGTCGAGTCCCCGATCGCGATCGGAGGCGGTCCGTCATTCGGGCCGTAGGGATTGCGCTGCGCCTCGGCGGTGTGGACGTGGCCGCAGCCGAAGGCGGGCTCGCCGGCGGCGGGGGCCGCGCTCGGCTGCCAGAGCGCCAATAGGGCGATGGCCGCCCCGAGCATCCCGCCGAGTGAGCGATACATCTAGAAGTTCTGCGTGTAGGCGCTCTTGATCTCCGCGTCGCCCTTGCGGCAGTCGGCCGTCGCGTTGAACTGGACTCCGGGCACGGACTGGCGTGGCCCCTCTGTGCAGCTGAAGCCCATCACGGCGGTGTCACAGGTCCCACCAGCCCCGCCGTTCTTTCGGCGGCAGCCGTGATAGGCGACCACGACCTTCTCGGCCCGCGCGCAGCTCACCTTCGCTACCTCGATCGTGGTGACGTAGGAGGCGCCGAGGTTCTGTTGCTTGCCGTTGATGTCGCAACTGCTCAGGGCCGTGCTCGTGCGTGCCGAGGCGTCATCGCCGCCGCCACCACAGCCGGCGACGGCCGCGGCGAGCGAGATCGCGAAGAGGAGGGGGAGAAGCCGTTTCAACGCGGGCCGTTTCAACGCGGGCCAGTGTATTCGCGCTTGCGTGACGGCCCTGAGCGGTAGGATCGCGCCAACTTGAGGCGGCTCCTGACAGGGGTAATCGTCGCAGCCGGGCTGATGACCGGGCTGCTGGCGCAGACGGGCAGCGCATCCCCCACCGCGCACGCTGCCAGCTTCGCGCCCTGCAACATCAGCGGTAAGCAGCAACAGCTGGGCGCCTCCTACGTGACCTCCCTGAAGGTGCAGGGGGTGAGCTGCACGAAGGGCGAGAAGGTGATCAAGGCCTACCACCGCTGCCGCCACCAGAACGGCGGCCCGGAGGGCACCTGCGGCGCCACGCTCGGCGGCTTCAAGTGCAAGGACGGCAAGCGCACCGGCGTACCGAACGTGCAGTACAACGCCACCGCCAAGTGCCACAAGGTCTCGAACCCGTCCAAGCGGGTGAAGAGCCGCTACACGCAGAACACCTAGGCTCGTCGCGCCCGGCGCGGAGCGTTGCCGGAGCGGCTCAGCAGCGCGAAGATCGCGGCGCCCGGATGCGGGATCTGCACAAGCCTCACCTTCGGCTCTCGTGCCTCGCGAGCTCTGGCCGCAAGACGGTGGAGCTCCGCTTGACGATTCAGCTCGGCTGAGTGGTCCTGTGCGTGCAGCTGATTGAGTCCGGAAGCCATCTTCCTCTCCCCTCGATTGATCTGATTCGACCGTATGGGAGGCGGTCTCGAGGGACGGTGATCTTCGGCACAAACGTGCCGAGGCCACACAACGCCGGCTAGTAGTCGAAGTCCCGGTCGACGGCGTCGAGGACGAGGTCGGCGGCCACGGATGAGCCCTCCTCGTTCAGGTGGATCCCGTCGGACTCGCGGACGATCGTCTGCTTGCCGTCGACCTCGATCGAGTCGCGATAGGAGTCTCCGGGCGTGAAGGTAGGCCGCAGGTCGACGACCCTGACGGCCGCACCTCGCTCGGCGGCCGCCTGCTCGACCGCGGTGTTGACGGCGTCCGCGATCGGCTTGCGGGCCGGGTCTCGCTGCGTGGGGATCGTCAGCCAGTAGATGCGCTCAACGCCGCCACGCAGGTAGTTGTCCAGCATCTGGCCGACCCGCGAGCGGAAGATCGCCTCCCACTGCGGTCCGCAGCAACTCACCTGGGCGCCGTTTGCACCCGGCATCGGATAGCCCTCGTTGGCCCCGATGAAGAGCACGGCGGCGTCGGGATCGTCGTTGGCCGCCTGGGTCGATGACAGCTGGGCCCAGTCGACGAGGCCCGAGTTCGAGATCCCGGTCGCCAAGTGCGGATCGCGCGTCACCTGCACCCCCGCGCCCTGGTCGGCGAGCTTGCGGGCGACCTCGATGTCGAGCGGGGTCGAGAGCGAGTCCCCCGTGACCAGCAGGCGGTGGAGCGGCTGAGGAGTGCTCGGCGCGGGCGCCGGTGTCGGAGAAGCCCTTCCCTGGCACCCGCCGCAGGCCACGAAGCCCCGGCCTGAGAGCTGCTGGTCCGGCGAGAGCCAGGAGGTCAGGTCCCGGCGCGTGTCGGCGAACGGGAGGTTGTCCGAGACCCACCCGGCCGGCCCCGCGACCGCCTTGACGATGTCCCTGCCGATCCCCGGGTCGAGCTCGTCCGCCGCGTGCCGCACCGAGCCGCCGGCGAAGATCAGCAGCAGGAGCGTGGTCAGAGTCACCGCCTTGACCGCATCCCAGGCGGTGAACCGGACCAGGTCCCAGCGGTCGAAGCGCTCCATCAGGCTGTCGTCGCCGTGCGGCTCGCCCTCGCGGCCGGCATGCGCCTCGGCCTCCATCTCGGCGATCGACTCGAAGTCCTCGGGGACGAGGACCGACTCAAGACGGGTTGCGCTGTCGCGCACCCTCGCATCTTTGTGTTCTCCTGATCTCGTCATCAGAAGCGGAAGTAGATGAACGGGGGAACGCCCTGGCTCGGCACCGTCGCGCCGACGACCAGGACGACGACGGCCAGGGCGGCGCCGAGGAGCAGGGGCTGCAGCCGGCCGATCCGCAGCTCGATCCCCTCCATCGGCCGCTCGGGCAGGAGTTGCAGCCCGATCACGAGCGCGATCGCGCCGACCACCGGCACCGAGTAGAGAGTCGCCGGACCGGAGCGGACCAGCGCGGACATGTAATCGCCGAACACGCTCAGGTCGGTGGAGCGGAAGAGGATCCAGCCGAAGACGATCAGGTTGAAGGTGACGAACCAGCGCAGCCAGCTGGGGAAGATTCGCCCCAGCCTGCCTTTGATCGCGTGCTCCGCGGACAGTCCGGTCCCCTGGTAGGCACCCCAGGCGACGAAGTTCCAGGCGGCCCCGTGCCAGAGCCCGCCCAGGGTCATGGTCGCCATCAGGTTTATGTAGGTGCGGATCTTCCCCTTGCGGTTCCCGCCCAGGGGGATGTAGAGGTAGTCCCGCAGGAAGCGCGACAGGGTCATGTGCCAGCGCCGCCAGAAGTCGCGGAAGCCGGTCGCCCGGTAGGGGCTGTTGAAGTTCTGCGGGAAGACGAATCCCAGCAGCAGCGCGAGGCCGATCGCCATGTCCGTGTAGCCCGAGAAGTCGCAGAAGATCTGCGCGGCGTAGCCGTAGGCGGCGAGGATTGCGTCGGGTGCGCTGTAGGCCTGCGGCACGGCGAACACCGGGTCGACCAGCTCCCGGGCGAGGTAGTCGGCGATCAACACCTTCTTGATCAGGCCCAGCGCAACCAGGGTCAGCCCGGCGCTGACGGCCACCCGGCTGGGGTTGCGGGGCGCCTTCAGCTGCGGCAGGAACTCGCTCGCGCGGACGATCGGCCCGGCGACCAGGTGGGGGAAGAAGCTCAGGTAGATCGCCGCGTCCAGCAGGCTCGCGGGCTCCGTCTGGCGGCGCTTCACGTCCACCACGTAGGTGACCGCCTGGAAGCTGAAGAAGCTCACCCCGACCGGCAGCGCGATCGTCGCCAGCGGCAGGGGCATCCCCAGTCCGACGGTGTCGAGGACATCCGAGACGTCCGTGACGAAGAAGCCGTAGTACTTGAAGACCGCCAGGATCCCGAGGTCGAAGACGACGCCACCCGCGCAGATCCACTGGCGGAGGCGCTCGTCCTCGGTGCGATGGATGGCCACCGCCGCGAGCTGGCTGACCAGCGTGATCGCGCCGAGCAGCAGGCAGAAACGCGGGTCCGCCGCCGCGTAGAAGAAGTAACTCGCGACGACGATGAACGGCTTCCAGAGCGGCTGCCTCGACATCAATGCCCAGGAGAGGGCGAGGACGATCGGGAAAAAGATCGCGAATTCGACTGTCGGGAAGAGCACCTGCCGTCCGCCTCCGTCTCTCCGCCCGCGGCGCGGGGGCCGCGCGATGCTAGAGAATTGGGTCGGATGAACGGAGGCGCCACCACGGCACGGATTGCGGCCGCAGTCGCGCTCGCCACCGGGCTCCTGATGGTTTGGACGCCGGGCGCAAACGCCGGCTGCGGCAGTGTCGAGACCGCAAAGCCCAAGCACAAGGTCGCGCCCCGGCCGCCCCTCGCGATCGGCGACTCATCGATGCTCCTCGCCCTGCCGGCGCTGGCGCGGGTCGGCTACAAGGCGAACGCACGTGGCTGCCGGCAGTTCGCCGAGGGGCTGGGGGTGCTGCGAGGCGCGCGCCGTCATCACCGGCTGCCCCGCCTCGCCGTCCTGGCGCTGGGGGCGGATGCCTCGGTCTCAGCCGGTCAGATCGCCCAGGCCCGAAAGATCATGGGACCGAAGCGGAAGCTCGGCCTGGTGACCCCACGCGAGACGGGTGGCGGAGAGTCGAAGGATGCTGAGGTGATCCGCAGCGCGGGCCGGCGCGACCCCGTCCACATCAAGGTGCTCGACTGGGTCCACTACAGCGCCGGGCACTCGAGCTGGTTCCAGCCTGACGGGCTGCACCTCACCTTCAGCGGCGCGAAGGCATTCGCGCGGCTGCTCAAGAAGCTGATTCCGCTGGCCTCGCCGGGGCCGAAGCGGAAGCCCAAGCACTAGCTCTAGGGAAACGTCCCGCTCCGGGCGAATCTCAGAGCGCCCGAGAGGAACTGCGCATACGCCTCGGCGCCGGTGAAGTTGGGGTGGAAGAGATCGGGCAGGAACCAGGCGCCGGGGGTGGGCTCGGCGGCATGGTGGGAGCGGCTGTACTTCACCCAGTCGATCACGAAGATCCGGTGCGGATACTGCCTCGCGGCCGTGAAGAGGACGTCCGTGTCGGGCGCCGGCGGCTCGCCGGTGTCGGCGTCGTAGGCGGTGATCAGCCCGAGCACCCGCTTCTTCCCGAGGACGCCGAGGGCCTCTGAGATCAGCCCGGGGTTGACGCCGCCGTTGCCGTAGGCGTTGGTCAGCACGAGATGGGGGAGGTGGTGCTTGGCCCTGAGCTTCCGGGCGATGTTGATCACCTCCTTGAAGCCGCGGCAGCCCCTCGAGTTCACCGAGTAGCCGACCTCGTTCAGGTTCGGAATCGGCAGGATCATGGTCGAGTCGCCGATCGCGACAGGCGCCCGACCCTTCGGGTTGGGATCGATCTTGGCCTTGCCCCGGTGGACCTTCTTGCAGCCGTATTCCGGCTCCCCCGCCGCGTGGCCTGCTGGGGCTGAGAGCAGTGAGCCTGCCAAAACCAGCGCTGCAAGCAGCAATCCGGCCGAGGCCGCGTCCCGCATCCTCGCCATGCGGGCCAGTCTAGAGCGAGCCTTCTAGACGGTGGCGGCGGCCCTGCGTCGCAGGCGGCCGCGCAGGCGCCCGACTCGCCGGTCCCGGAGGATCCGGCGGGCAGCGTTGTGGCCGGCGGCCGCCATGACGCCGCCGCCTGGATGGGTGCCGGCGCCGCAGAGATAGAGGCCGTGCACCGGAGTCGCGTAGTGGGAGAGGTCCGGGGTCGGGCGCATGAACGCCATCTGATCCAGACCCTGCTCTCCCTGGAAGATGTTCCCGCCCTGGAGCCCGAAGATCCTCTCGAGGTCCGGCGGGGCGAGCACCTCGCGCTCGAGGATCGCGTCCGGGACGTTGGGCGCGTACCGCGCCAGGTGCTCGACGCAGGCGTTCCCGTAGCGCTCGCGGGCGTCGCCCTCCCAGGCCTCCTCACCGGGCGGGCCGTACTGCGTGAACATCGTCATCACCCAGCGGCCGTCGTCGGTCAGGCTCGAGTCGATCGCGGATGGCAACTCGGCCTCGACGTAGGGCTCCGTCGCGGGCCGGCCCATGAGGCAGTCCTGCCAGGCCCGCTCCAGATAGTCGATCGAGGGGCAGAGGTTGACCCCCGTCGTATGCAGCATCCGGTGGTGCTCGTCCGTCACGCCCTCGTACCGGGGCGGCTCGGAGAGCACCATGTTCACCTTCACCGAGCCGCCACGCGTTCGGTAGCGGCGCATGTCCTCCGCGATCTCGGAGGGGAAGTTCTCGCCACCGGCGAGGTCGAGGATCGTGGTCTTCGGATGAGCGCCGGAGGCGACGATGGGAGCGCGGATCTCCTCGCCGTTCGCGAGGGTGACGCCCACGGCTCGCCCGTCGCGAATGTCGACGGAGGCCACTTCGGCGTCGGTGCGGATCGTCGCGCCCGCGGACTCGGCAGAGCGGGCGATCGCCTGGCTGATCGCGCCCATCCCGCCGATCACCTGGCCCCAGACGCCAGGCATCCCGTCGAGCTCACCCAGCGCGTGGTGCAGCAGGTTGTAGGCGGTGCCGGGAGTGCGGGGGCCGGCCCAGACGCCGACCACGCCGCTCGACGCGATCGAGCCCTTCACCGCGTCGTGCTCGAACCAGTCGTCGAGCAGGTCTCCGACCGACATAGTGAAGATCCGGACCAGGTTGTGCACATCCCGCTGGGAGAGCCCGGCAGCGCGGCCAGCCTCCCGCAGGAGCGCCGCGATGTCGAGCGGATTTCGGGAGCCCAGAGCCGGCGGCTCGCGCAGGAGCATCGGCCGCAGGAAATCCGCCGTCCGCTCGAACAGGTCCTCGAAGTCGGCGTAGACCTCGCCGTCCTTGCGCGAATGAGCGCCGATGGAGGCGGCGGTCTGCTCGGGCTCGTTGAAGAAGAAGATCGGCCCATCGGGCGTCATGGCCGCGTAGGCCGGGTCGAGCGGGACCGCCCGGTAGCCGAAGTCCCGCAGCCGCAGATCGGAGACGATCTTCGGCTGGAGCATCGAGACGACGTAGGAGGCCCGCGAGACCCGGGCTCCCGGCCAGACCTCCTCGGTCACGCACGCACCGCCGAGAATCGGCCGCCGCTCGAGCACGACCACGTCGAGCCCGGCGCGCGCCAGATACGCGGCGGTGGTGAGACCGTTGTGCCCCCCGCCCACGACGATCGCGTCGTAGCTCGACGGCGGGGGCCCCGGGGTGGCCGGTGCGCTGGGAGCGGGGGTGCTGGTCGCCGCCTCGATGGCGGCACCCTAGCAGAACATTGATCTTGTAGTCAATTTCACAATCACCGCGCCAGGGCATCCACGGCCACGCAGCCCTCCCGGTGAACGACCACCGGGTTGAGCTCGATCAGATCGAGCCGGCGCTCGAGCAGCAGGTCTCCGAGCCTGGCCGCCAGATCCGCGGCGGCGTCGACGTCGAAGGCCTCACCGCTACTGCTGCCGCTGAGCAGATCGGCGCCCCGCAGCGACCGGATCGCCCCGGCGACGCGCCGGGGGTCCGCCGGCAGCGGGATGACAGTCGCGTCGCCCAGGGCCTCGGTCCAGATCCCGCCGAGCCCGACGGTGAGTACCGGCACCACCGCGTCGGAGCGCGCCGAGACGAGCAGCTCGATGCCCGGCTCGGCCATCCGCTCGATCAGGAGTCTGGCGCCGTCCGCCTCCGGGAGGGCGACCAGGCGCTCGCGGGCACGTCGGAGATCCGAGTCGCCGGCAATGCCGAGCGCGAGTGCGCCCGAGTCGCTCTTGTGTCGCACGGACGGGCCGGAGAGCTTCAGTGCCACCGGCCAACCGAGCTCGTTCGCGCTGGCGACGCAGCCGTCCTCGTCCGCCGCCTCCAGCTCGACGCCCTCCGGAACGGGAAGGCCGTGGTCACGAAGCAGTCGCTTCGACTCCGCCTCGCCCAGCCACTCCCCGGGGGATCCGTTGGTCCCCTGGCGGGCCCCGGAGGCCGTGGCGGCGATCGCCCGAAGGCGGGCTGGATCGCCCGGCTCGCTCGCCAGCGCGCGGACACACGCCAGCGCCGTGGCTAGGCCCGCCACCACCGGGATCTCGCGGGCGGAGAGCTCGCGCGCGGCGGCCTCGTCCAGCAGGTCCGGCAACGTCGACGCGATCAGCGCAGCCGCATCGCAACGCTCCGCGCCGTTGGCCAGCCCGGCTCGAACCGCCCGCCACTCCGCCTCGTGCTCCGGGCGCAGGCCGGCGGGATGGTCGTAGAGCAGCAGCAGCTGGTCGATGCCGGGGTCCCGGCCGACCGCCTCGACGATCGAGGCCAGCAGCTCGCTCTCGCCCCAGATCAGCGACGTGTAGTCGAGTGGGTTCCCGGGCGTCGCCGCGGACGGAAGAAGCTCGCCGAGCCTCCGCGTTGTCTCGTCGGCCAAGGGTGGCACCTCGATCCCCTCCTCTTGCGCCAGATCGGCGGCAATGCCCGAGTCTCCACCCGAGCAGGTGAGGACGGCGAGACCGCCATGTCCGCCACGGTTCGGCCGAGCCCGCGGCTCGGCGAGGACGCGAGCGGCCTCGAGGAGCCCGTGGGGGTCGCGAACCCAGGCCGCGCCTGCTTCCTCCACGAGCGCCCGGAATGCTCGCTGGTCTCCGGCCAGCGCGCCGGTGTGCGCGGCCGCCGCCTCGGCGCCGGCGCGCGATTCACCCACCTTCAGCACCGCCACGCCGACTCCGTGCTCGGCGCAGAGGGCGAGCGATTCGGCGAGCCTGGCGCCGTCGCCGTCCTCCTCGAGGAACAGGGCGATCGAGCGAATCCCCTCCCTCTGAGCGAGGGCCGCGAGCCAGTCGCCGGCATCGAGGACGGTCTGGTTGCCGGCGGAGACCAGGGTGTGGAAGTCGATCCCCCGCCGCGACCCGATCGCGTTGACGGCGAGATTGCCGCTCTGGGTGATCATCCCCACGGGCCCGGGGCGGAGCTCCGGAACGGAGTCCCCCCAGAGGGGGGCGCGGGCCCCCACGGAGATGATCCCGTTCCCGTTGGGCCCGCAGAGAGGGATCCCTGCTCTTCCGGCGACCTCCGCCAGCTCGCGCTCCAGTGATCCCCCACCCGGCGCCTCGCCGAAGCCAGCGGCGATGACGATCGCACCCCGGCAACCGCGCTCGGCCGCCTCGGCGAGGGAAGCGGCGACCTTGGCCGCGGGTATGGCGAAGACGACCGCGTCGACTGGCTCCGGCAGATCCGACGGGGATGGCACGCAATCCCGCCCGTGCACTGTGTCCCTGGTCGGGTGGACGCCCCAGACCGGGCCGGCGAATCCGGCCCGCTCCAGGTTGCGCATGACCGTGTCGCCGTAGGAGCCCGGCCGGTCGCTTGCGCCAACGACCGCCACCGAGCGCGGCTCCAACAGAGGAGCCGGATCGGGTCGGTGCGGGGCTCCCTCGGGCACTATTGGAGGATGCGCTCGACCCCTCGCCGCTCGAGCCCTCTGGCGATGATCAGCCGCTGGATCTCGCTGGTGCCCTCCCAGATCCTGTCGACTCTGAGCTCGCGCAGGAAGCGCTCGGCGACGTTCGAGCGCACGTACCCGCGGCCCCCGAACGCCTGAACACAGCGGTCGGCGCACCTCCAGGCGGCTTCGCTGACGAAGAGCTTCGCCATCGACGCCTTGTGATGGGCGAGCTTGGGGTCTGCGCCGTCGTCGATCATCGCCGCGACCTGCAGGGCGAGCAGTCTGCCGGCCGCCGCGTCGGCAGCCGAGTCGGCCAGCGGGAAGGAGACGCCCTGGTAGTCGTAGATCCGCTCCCCGCCCTGCTCGCGGGAGGTGGCCCAGTCGACCGTCTCCTCCAGCAGCCTCCACATCGCGCCGACCCCGCGCGCAGCGATCCCGAGCCGCTCCTCGCTGAACCAGGAGCGCTGCAGCTCATCGCCGGCGCCGATCTCCCCGATGAAGTCGTTGGGACCGATCTCCACGTTCGTGAAGCGGATCGTCGGGTGGCGGTCCGGATAACTGTGCGTGAAGTCGGGGTCGTCCATTGTCTCCACCCCCGGCCGGTCGCGGTCGACGACGAACAGAGTCGGCAGCCGATCCGCTCCGTCGATCAGGTTCGCCATCACGACGAGCACGGTGGCCACGTCGCCGGAGGTGACGAACCACTTCTCCGCGTTGATTAAGAAGCCGCCGTCCGTCCGCTCCGCCGTGGCCTCGATCCGCGAGGGGTCGGAGCCCGCCTCGCGCTCGGTCACGGCGTAGGCGTCCTTGGCCTCGCCGCGCAGCGCCGGGCGCAGGTAGCGCTCGATCTGGTCCTCACTGGCGTGGACCCAGACGTTGTAGGCGTTGGGGACGTGCCAGTTGATCGCGTTGGTGCTGCGCCCGTATTGCTCCTCGACGAGGACCCACTCGGTCCGGCTCCAGCCCTGTCCGCCCGCCTCGGGGGAGTGCAGGCCGCCGGCCAGGCCGGCCTCGATTGCCTCGGCCTTCACCCTGGCGATGGCCTCCTCCGGCAGTCGGCCGCCGCGGGATTCGGCCTCCTCCTCGAGCGGCATCAGGACCTGCTCGACGAACGCCCGGGCGCGAGCCTGGGTCTCGCGGGCTCGCTCGTCCAGCCCCGGGATCGGGTTCAACAGGTCGCCGACTGGCGCCGTGGCCGGCATCGGGCGCACCCTAATAGCACTTGACTACAAAGTCAAGAGGACATACGATTCCCGGCGATGACGCCCGCCCTGCCGCTCGACTCCGCTCAGGTCTCGGAGACACTGCGGTCGCTGGAGCAGGCGACGATGCTGCCGCCCGCCGCCTTCACCGATCAGGCGGTGCTGGACTGGGAGCTCGATCAGATCTTCTGCGCGGGCTGGATCTGCGTCGGGCACCTCTCCCAGGTGAGCGAGCCCGGCCGCTTCCTGATGCGCGAGATCGGCCGTGACAGCGTCGTCGTGATCGGCGGCGAGGACGGCCGGCCGCGGGCCTTCCACAACGTCTGCCGTCACCGGGGCGCCCGCCTGGTCACCGACGGCGAGGGGAGCGTCAAGCGGCGCCTCCGGTGTCCCTACCACGCCTGGTCATACGACCTCGATGGTGCCCTGCGGGCCTCTCCGCACATGGACGGCGTCGAGAACTTCGATCCCTCGTGCAACGGCCTGGTCCCCGTCCGCCTCTCGACCATCGGTGGTCTCCTGCTGGTCGACCTGAGCGGCGACGCGCCGGATCCCGCCGAGCACATCGGCGACCTGCTCGAGCATCTGGAGCGCTACCGGAACGCCGAGCTTCGCAGCGCCGGTAAGGTCGACTACGTCGTCGCGGCGAACTGGAAGGGCATCGTCGAGAACTACAACGAGTGCCTGCACTGCCCCGGGGTCCATCCGGAGCTGAACGCCCTCAGCAACTACATGAGTGGCGAGGAGATGGAGGGCGACGGTGCCTGGTGCGGCGGCTCGATGACGCTGACCGGCGACGGTGCGGCCACGATGGGGAGCGGCGGCGGCCACGCGACCGACAGGCCACCGATCGAGGGGCTCTCGCAGGAGGAGCTCCGCTCGATCCTCTACGTGGCGCTCTTCCCGAATGCCCTGGTCTCCTTCCATCCCGACTACCTGATGCTGCACACCCTCTATCCGCGCGCGGCCGACCGCACCGATGTCGTCTGCGAGTTCTTCTTCGAGCCGGCAACGATGGATGCCCCGGGCTTCGATCCCTCCGACGCGATCGGCTTCTGGGACATGACCAACCGCCAGGATTGGTACGTCTGTGAGCTGGCCCAGAAGGGGGCCGGCTCGAGGGGCTACACGGCCGGCCGCTACTCGCTCGAGGAGACCGATACTCACGCCTTCGACCAGATGGTCGCTCAGCGCTACATGGAGGCCCTGCGGGATCCCGAGCCGGTCTCGGCGTGAGCGGGATCGCGGAGAGTCTCGGCGAGGTCGGCCCGGCAGCACGCAGGATCGAAACCGAGGTCATTGTTGTCGGAGGAGGTATCGCGGGGCTGACCGCGGCCACCGAGTTGGCCGCTGCGGGCAGCGAGGTCCTCGTGCTCGAAGCGCGGGATCGCGTCGGCGGCCGCACCTGGAACACCGAGATCGGCGGCGAGGCCAACGAGCTCGGAGGGCAGTGGGTGGCGCCCTACCAGTCGGCGATGCACGAGCTGCTGGCGGATCTGGAGATCGAGCTCTTTGACACCTTCCGCACCGGGCAGCACGTTTTCGTGGATCAGAAGGGAAAGAGCCACCGCTACGACGGGCATGACGCGCCGCTGGGGGAAAGCTCCGAGAAGGCGTTCGAGGCGGCTGAATCGAAGCTGGATTCGCTCGCGAAGGAGATGGACCCCGAGAGCCCCTGGGAGCACCCCGACGCCGAGCGGCTCGACCGCATCACCTTCGAGTCTTGGCTGCGGGAGGAGATCTCCGACGAGATGGCGCGCGACCTGATGCGCTCGTGGCTCGCCGGGGGCTTCATGGCGAAGCCGGCACACACCTTCTCCCTGCTCCAAGCGCTGTGGATGATCGCGGGGGCGGGCGGCACTTACGAGTTGTTCGAGCCTGAACAGTGCCTGGCTAAGCGCGTCGTCGGCGGCTCGCAGTTGATCTCGTTGCGGCTGGCCGAGCGGTTGGGCGATCGCGTGTCGCTGAGCGCCCCGGTGCGTGAGATCTGCTGGGACGATGACTCGGTCGTGGTCGAGGCAGAGGGCCTGATCGCCCAGGGTCGCAGGGCGATAGTCGCCGTGCCGCCGAATCTCACCACCTCGATCCGCTTCCGGCCGGCCTTGCCCGCTTGGCGCATGCGGATGGCGCAGTCGCTGTCGCAGGGATCGATCAACAAGGTGCTGGCGGTCTACGAGACTCCATTCTGGCGGGAGGAAGGGCTCTCGGGTCAGGGCTTCGCGCCCTACGAGCTCGTGCGCGAGCTCTACGACAACTCGCCGCCCTCCGCCTCCGCCGGCGTCCTCTGCACCTTCCTGGCCGGTGAGAACGCCGAGCGGGCCGGGCGGCTGGGCGACGAGGAGCGACGCCGCGAGGTGCTGGACGGGATGGCGAAGTACGTCGGGTCGCGAGCGCTCGAGCCGGTCGGCTACATCGAGACCGACTGGTCCGCTCAGGAGTGGACTCAGGGCGCGTACGGAACCAGCTTCGGCCTGGGCGGCCTCACCCGCTTCGGCGGCGACCTGCGCCGGCCCGTGGGACCTATCGACTGGGCCTGCACCGACATCGCCGGTGTCGGCCACATTCACATGGAGGGTGCGATCCGCTCGGGCAGGCGGGCAGCCGAAACTTCTCTGGCGGCGGTGGCCGCCTGAGCCGCGCGCATCGCCTTCTTACCATGCCTAGCATGGACGACCTCGGCCTCGGGCGGAACGCCGCCGACGCCGTCCTGGCGGACGCCGGCGCGGCGATCGGCGCGGCCGCCTAGCGCCCCGGCGTCGGAGGCGCGCCCTAGTCTGGATCCATGGAGGAGGCGAGCGCCCCGCGGTCGGATGAGCCCGACGCCCGAGAGCGGATTCTCCGAGCCGCCTCCGAGCTGATCGCCTCCGATGGGATCGACGAGGTGAGGATCGCTCGGGTGGCGAACCGGGCCCGTGCCTCGACCGCGCTGGTCCACCACTACTTCTCCACCCGGGAGGAGCTGCTCGCGCAGGCGCTGCTCCAGTCATTCGAGCTCGCGGCGGACGAGCGCTTCGGGGCTGGCCCCGCGGCGGCCGGGTCCGCCACGGAGGGGCTCGCGATCGCGATCGAGGAGTGCCTGCCGACCCCGGGGGAGGGGGAGCGCGAGTGGGTTCTCTGGGTCGAGCTCTGGCTGCGCGCGACCCGAGAGCCGGATCTGCGCCCGGTCGCCGGGCGGATGTACGAGAGCTACAGGGAGTGGGTGGCCCGCGTCATCCGCCGCGGGGTGGAGAGCGGCGAGTTCCGCGAGGTGGACCCGGACGAGGTCGCCGAGCTGGCGATGGCGCTCTTCGACGGGCTGGGGGTTCGCGCCCTGATTCGCGATCCCGCCATGAGCCTCGAGCGCGCCCGCCGGATCGCGGCTGAGCGCCTGGGCGCGGAATTGGGGGTTGACCCGGCCTCTCTCGCTGCGTAAGCTGAACGACGGTTCAGCTTTCAAGGAGGAGAGCTCTGGCCAGGTGAGCCCTCGGCCCCAGATCGATCACGTCAGGCGACCCCAGATCCTCGCCGCCGCTAGTTCACAACCACGGCGCTCTCAGCCGGACCGACAGCGCCTCCCCCTCGAGAGCTGATCGACTCCTCGCGCGTCAGCCGGTGCGCGAGGTAGACGGGGATGATCGAGAGCAGGACGACGATCACGGCGACCACGTTCACGATCGGCAGCTGGGCCGGCCTGAAGAGGTTGCTGAAGATCCAGATCGGCAGGGTCTGCTCGCCCGCGCCGATTGTGAAGTTGGTGACGATGATCTCGTCGAAGGAGAGGGCGAATGCGAGCAGGCCGCCTGCGACCAGCGCGGTCTGGATGCTCGGCAGCGTCACGAACCTCATGGTCTGCCAGGTGTGAGCTCCGAGATCCGCGGAGGCCTCCTCGAGGTTCCCTGAGACCCTTCGGAGCCGCGCGATCACGTTGTTGTAGACGACGACGATGCAGAAGGTGGCATGTCCGACCACGACCGTGAGCAGGCTCAGATCGACGCCGAGAACCTGGGTGAAGGTGTTGCTCAGGGCGACTCCGGTCACCACGCCGGGTAGCGCGATCGGCAGGACGACCAGGAAGGAGATCGTCTCGCGCCCGAAGAACCGGAAGCGCGCCACAGCGAAGGAGGCCAGGCTGCCGAGGAGCAGCGCGATCCCGGTCGCGGCCGCCCCCACCCTGATCGACGTCCACAGCGCGTCGCGCGCGCCCTGATTGTCGATCGCCTCCCCAAACCATTTGGTCGTCAGGTCCGGCGGTGGCCAGGCTAGGGAATTGCCGCCGTTGAAGGCGTAGATCGCGATCACGATCAGCGGGATGTAGATGAACGCGAGGCCAATCCCGACTCCGAGGCGGAGCAGGTTCCTGGTGGCGGGCGAGAGCCTCATAGGTGCTCGAACGCTCCGAGCCGTCTGGCGATCACGAGGTAGGCGATCATCACGATGATCGGGACGACGGCGAACGCCGACGCCAGCGGCAGGTTGTTGGTGTGCTGGGAGAAGATGACGTTGCCGATGAACTGCGTGTCCGGCGAGACCAGGGTCGGTGTGATGTAGTCGCCGAGGGTCAGCGAGAAGGTGAAGATCGAGCCCGCCACGATGGCGGGGAAGGCGAGCGGGAACACCACACTGCGGAAGGTCCTCAACGGACTGGCGCCGAGGTCCTCGGAGGCGGAGATCATCGAGTTCGGGATCCGCTCGAGGCCCGCGTAGATCGGCAGGATCATGTATGGCAGCCACAGGTAGCTCTCGACGAGCCAGACGGCGGTTGAGCCGTAGCCCGGACCGCTGAGACCGAACGGGTCCAGCGCCCAGTCGATTACGCCACCTGAGGCGAGCATGGTTTGCCACGCATAGACCTTGACCAGATAGAAGGACCAGAGCGGCATCAGGATCGCCACCACGAGCAGGCCCTTGGCTCGCGGGCTGGCGACCTTGGCCATGTAGAACGCGATCGGGAAGGCGAGCAGTGCGTCGGTCACGGTCGCCGCCGCGGCGATCCCGACCGTCCGGAAGGCCACGTCCTTGTAGACGGACTGGTCGAGGAGCTCCTTGTAGTTGTCGAAGGTGAAGCCCTTGATCAGCTCGCCGCTGATCGCGTTCACCGACCAGAACGACGCGATCAGCAGGACGGCCAGCGATCCGAGATACCCGATCACCAGCCAGGCGATCGGGCCGGTCAGCAGCGCCCCGATCTGGAGGCGGGGGCGGCCGTGGAAGAGGTCGGCGAGCCTGCGGCCCACCGACCTCCTCTGCGAACCGGCTGCTACGCCGGCGGCTTCCACAGCCGTTCAATCATGAGGTGATCTCGCTCCGACGCATCACCCCTTGATCTCGGTCCAGGCCGAGACCCAGTCGTTGTAGTCCTTGCAGACATCGCCGCGGTCGTCGCCGCATTCCGCAAGCGGCGTCTGCCAGAAGTAGGTCCGGTTCCAGAAACCCGGATCCGCTGCGCGGTAGTTCTCGCAGAACTTCGGGTCTGGGTCGTAGCCGATTGCCTTGGCGCCGTTGCTCAGCGTCGGCTCATCACACGCCTTGCTCTGCGCGGGCGCCTCGCCGAACCACTGCGCAACCTGCGCCTGCACCTCCGGACTCACGATGTAGTTCATCCACTTGTACATGCAGTTCGGATGAGCCGCATCCTTGGCGATCATCCAGGTGTCCGACCACCCGGTAGCACCCTCCGTGGGAATGAACCCGGTGTCGGGCCCGGGCGCCTTCACCGGCTGGTCGTCGGCGAGCAGCGTGAAGTACTGCAACTGCCACGTCGCGCCGACCTGGTCGTCACCGCTGGTGAACAGGTTGATCTGCTTCAGATAGCTGGACCAGTAGTCCCCGATGTACGGATGCTGCTGCTTGAGCAGGTCCACCGCGGCGTTGAATTGCTCGTCGTCCAGCTCGTATGGGTCCTCGATGCCGAGGTCCGGGCGATGCGCCTTCAGGTACACCGCGGCGTCCGCGATGTAGATCGGGTCGTCGTAGACGCTGATGTGGCCGGCGTACTTCTTCGCCTGGTTCGGATCCAGAATCACCGACCATGACGTCGGGTCAGGCTGGACGTCGTCGGTCCTCCACATCAGGAGGTTGGCCCCCCGTCCGTGCGGGATCCCGTAGTGAGTGCCGTCGAACGTGTTGTAGGGCTGGTCCTTGAGGTCGCTGAAGATCGTCCCGTAGTTCGGGACGAGATCGACGTTGACCGGTGCGACATCACCGCCCTCCACAAGGCGAGCGGTGGCGTTCCCCGACGCCGAGACTCCGTCGTACTGACCCGTGCGCATCAGGTCGACCATCTGATCGGAGGTGTCACCGGTCTTGGCACTCACCTGACAACCGGTCTGCTGCTCGAACGGCGTCACCCAGTCCACTCCCTTGGTGATGGTGCCGTCCTCGCAGTAGCCGGCCCAGCAGATGAGGTTGAGCTGGCCCTCACCTGCTCCGACGCTGGTCAGCTCTTCACCACCCCCGCTACCTCCGTTGTCATCATCACCGCCGCAGCCGGCGATCACCAGCATGGTTGCGACGAGCCCGACGACAATCGCCGCGGGCACCCAGGTTGGATGAGCTCTAATTCGGCTCACTTTCCTTCTCCTCTCCCTTTACGGCGACGGTCTGATCCGCTCGCCATCCGATTTTCACTTTCCGGCCGCGCTGAGCCTGCACCTCCGCGGAGGTGGTCTCCAGGTTCTGGCGGACGACTTGAAGCTCCCCACCTGCTTCCAGGTCGACGAGGTAGCGGGTAACCATGCCCGCGTAGGAGACGTCCCTGATCGTCCCCTCCTCGACGTGCAGGCCCTGCGGGGCAGCACCGTTCTCTACGATGAAGATCTTCTCCGGGCGGACCGTGAAGCGGTGCCCGTCCCGCTCGAGCAGGTTCGAGACGCCGACGAACCCGGCGACGAAGGCGTTGTCCGGCTTCTCGTAGATCTCGGTGGGGACGCCGATCTGCTCGACCCGGCCCTCGTTG
>DATDJZ010000090.1:0-3769 GCA_036520315.1 Solirubrobacterales bacterium
TCTTCGTCAACCAGGTGACGGCGAACAACGTCAGCGAGATCAGCTCGCAGGAGGACGCGATCGAGGGGTCGCTCAAGAACGCGGCGACCTACGACCCCCCGGGCGACGCCAAGCCGGTGAAGGTGGACAAGGACTTCAAGACCCAGGTCCCCTCCTTCATCGATCACAACTCGATCACCCAGTTGCTCGCCCAGCATGGGGTCGTGATCAACGCCGAGGCACCGGACACGGGCCGTTCGCTGATCGGGACCCTGTTGCTCGGCTTCCTTCCGACGATCCTGCTGATCGGCTTCTTCATCTGGCTGATCAGGCGGCAGATGGGCGGCGGAGGGGGCGGCGGCATCCTCGGCGGCTTCGGTCGCTCCACCGCCCGGCGGACCAAACCGGGTGAGGGTGAGCAGGAGCGGGTCACTTTCGCCGACGTGGCCGGAATAGACGAGGCGGAGGACGAGCTGGTCGAGATCGTCGATTTCCTGAAGAACCCGCAGCGCTACACGAAGCTTGGCGCCCGCGTCCCGCACGGCGTCCTGCTGTACGGGCCGCCCGGCACGGGCAAGACGCTCCTCGCCCGCGCGGTGGCCGGCGAGGCGCACGCCGCCTTCTTCCACATCTCGGCCTCGGAGTTCGTCGAGGCGATTGTGGGCGTGGGCGCGTCGCGGGTGCGCGACCTCTTCAAGCAGGCGAAGGAGGCGGCGCCGGCGATCGTCTTCATCGACGAGCTCGACGCGATCGGGCGGTCGCGCTCGGGCAACGTCGCCGGGCTCAGCGGCGGCAACGACGAGCGCGAGCAGACGCTCAACCAGATCCTCACCGAGATGGACGGCTTCGAGCCCGGCACCAACGTGATCGTCCTCGGCGCGACCAACCGCCCCGAGATTCTCGACCCCGCGCTGCTGCGTCCGGGGCGCTTCGACCGGCGGATCGCGGTGAACGCGCCCGACCAGCCGGGCCGCGTCCAGATCCTCAAGATCCACACCCGGGACGTGCCGCTGGCGGAGGACGTCGACCTGGAGCGCATCGCCGCCTCGATCCCCGGCTCCACCGGAGCCGACATCGCGCTGCTCGTCAACGAGGCCGCCCTGACCGCCGCCCGCCACGACCACCCGAAGGTCGAGCAGAGCGACTTCACCGAGTCGATCGAGAAGATCCTGCTGGGCGCCGAGCGCCAGATCGTGATGACCGACGAGGATCGCCGCCGCACGGCCTACCACGAGTCCGGCCACGCCCTGATCGGCATGCTCACCCCCGGCGCGGATCCGGTGCGGAAGATCTCGATCATCCCGCGCGGCCAGGCCCTAGGTGTCACCCTTTCCACCCCGGAGAGCGACCGCTACAACTACCGCCGCCAGGAGCTCCTGGCACAGATCAAGGTCGCGCTCGGGGGCCGCGCCGCGGAGAAGGTCGTCTTCGACGACCTCTCGACCGGCGCCGAGTCCGATATCCAGAACCTCACCCAGGTTGCGCGCGGCATGGTCGGCCGCTGGGGGATGAGCGACGCGGTCGGCCCGATCGCCGTCACCGACGGCCGCCAGAACGGCCCGCTCCTTCCCGGCTCGGTCCCGGCCTCCGAGCCCACCCAGGAGCTCGTCGACCAGGAGGTGCGGCGGATCGTCGAGGAGTCCGAGCGCGAGGTGATCCACATCCTCGAGGAGCATCGGGACCAGCTCGATGCCCTCGCCAGCGCCCTGTTGGATCACGAGACGCTGGACCAGCAGGAGGCCTACGAGGTCGCCGGAGTCTCTCCAAAGGACACTGAGCCGGCCGAGGAGGCCAAGGCGGCCGCTGCCGCGCCGGCCAGGTCCTCGACCACCGCCTAGCTCAGCGGAACCTCCAGCGCCGCGTCCTGCTTCGGGTAGTACTCCGCCACCCGATCGGCGCCGTACTTCTCGCCGAACTTCTTGACGACGCCAGCCACGCCCGCGGGATCCTCGACCGGCTTGGCTGTCGACCGAAGCTCCGCGCCGTCGGCCGCCAGCCGGATCTCCGGTGTCTTCACCGCGTTCCTGTACCAGTTGCTGTCGGAGCCGCTGACCGGCAGCAACAGGAGCCTGTTTCCGTCCTCCACGAACCAGATCGGGCGAGAGCTCTCGTTGCCGGACTTGCGCCCGGTGACGGTGAGCTCGACCTCGCTCCTGTCCTTCAGGGCGTCCTTGAGCTCTTCGCCGGCCATCGGATTACCCGATCGCGTCCAGGACCGCCGAGCAGGCCGCCTCGCAGCGCCTGCATTCCTCTCGGCAGATCCGGCAGTGCTCATGGTGGTCGGCATGCCGTTCACACTCCTCGGCGCAAAGCGCGCAGAGCTCCCTGCACGAGGTCACCTGGGCCTTTGCTGTCGCGGCGACGTACTCAGTCTGCCGAGCGAGGACGTTGCGGGTCGCATCGCAGACGTCGGCACAGTCCAGGCAGAGGCGGATGCACCTACGCATCTCGGCGACGTCATCCTCCGCCAGATCCGCATCCGCGCACGCCGTACAGCTGAACGCACAAGCCAGGCACTCGTCGATGCACCGAGCGAGCAGATCGCGATCGAGTTGAGCAGGCCACGGATGCGCCTCCAGCATTTCCTTCGACAGCGTCGCTGTGGCCATGAATCTCCTTTCGGGCGCTGCTCCGACCGGCCGGTGCCCCGCTCGACACTACTACTGCCCAGGGTGTAGTCGCAAGACCCTCCCTGAGGCTGACGACAGACCACGCCGCGTCGCTGACGATGAGGCTCATGTCGCGCATGGAGCGCCTGTCCGGGGGGTTGGACAGGCCGACACTGATCGTTTCCGCCGTCGCGACGCTGGGGCTGATCATGGCGGTCCTCGACACGACGATCGTCAACGTCGCGCTGGACACCCTCTCGAGAGATCTGGGGGCGCCACTCAGCACCATTCAGTGGGTCTCGACCGGCTATCTGCTGTCGCTGGCGTCGGTGATCCCGCTCTCCGGGTGGATCACGGAGCGTTTTGGCTCCAAGCGCACCTGGATCGCCTCGATCGCGTTGTTCGCAGCCGCCTCCGCGCTGTGCGCGCTGGCGACGTCGGCCGGCGAGTTGATCGCCTTCCGCGTCGTTCAGGGTCTCGGCGGCGGCATGCTCGTGCCCGTCGGGTTCACGCTGGTCGCGCAGAGCGCCGGGCCCAAGCGCATCGGACGGGCTCTCGCGCTCGTGGGTGTACCGATTCTGCTCGGGCCCATCTTCGGGCCCATCATCGGCGGGCTGATCATCGTCAACGCGGCCTGGCAGTGGATCTTCGTCGTCAACGTGCCGATCGCGATCGTGGCCATCGTCGTCGCAGCCCGACTGCTCCAACCGGACGCCGGGAGAGCCGATGCCGGCCCCCTCGACTGGGTTGGCGCCCTGCTGCTCAGCCCTGGGCTGGCGGGCATCGTCTTCGGCCTCTCGCAGACCGAGAGCCACGGCGGGATCGACCAACCGATCGCCTTCGGTCCGATAGTGGCGGGGTTCGCACTGATAGGCCTGTTCGTCTGGCATAGCCTGCGGGTGGCTCGCCCGCTGATCGACGTGCGGCTGTTCCAGTCGCGGGGATTCCGCGCAGCCACATTCACGACGTTCGTCCTGGGCGGGGCGCTCTTTGGCACGCTGCTCGTGCTGCCGCTCTACTACCAGGTCGACCGCGGCCAGAGCGCTCTGGACGCCGGCCTGCTGCTCGCTCCGCAGGGAGTCGGGGCAGCGCTGATGTTGCCGATCAGCGGCCGCCTGACAGACCGTGTCGGCGGAGGCCCGGTGGCGGTCGCGGGCTGCAGCCTGATCGCCATTGCGACG
>DATDJZ010000091.1:0-22603 GCA_036520315.1 Solirubrobacterales bacterium
CGCGCGGCCGCGCCAGATCTACACCGGCCGGCGCGATGTCGACTACACGCCTCCCGAGGAGCGCCAGGGTCCCGAGAAGATCACGGGCCCGCCGGCGAAGCGGCCGAAGCGCCCGCGCCGCGGCGCCTAGGCGGCGGAAGCCGCCGCGAGCGCGCCGTCGCGGCTGGCGAACACCTCGATCCGGGCGATCCGACTGTCCCGCAGCGTGAACAGGACCGAGAACGTCTCGTCGACTTCCATGTCACGCATGCGGCCGATGTTGCGCTGGTCAAGACGACCTGCTCGCCCGCTTCGCGGAACTCCAGAGGGTCGATCAGGAATTCGTCGAACGTCGCCAACACGTCGCGCCAGTTGCGGACGATGCCCGGATAGCCGCGCTGAAGACTCCCGCCGATCGCGCCCTCCGGTGGGTGTATCTCGACCTCGGGGTCGAAGAACTCCGCGGCGGCCGTCGTGTCTCCCTCGAATACCTCCTGGAGACGGGCGAGGTCGATGGGTGCGAGACCACCGTCCGGATTCAGCCCCCAGAGGCGAAGGCCCTCCCGTACGACCTCGACGTTCTCCCTCGTCATCGCGGCGCAGTATCCCAGGCTAGTCTGCGTGCCCGTGAGCTGGAAGGTCACGGTCCGGCACGGGTCCAGTGTCGGCAGGGAGAAGTTCGACTCGCTCGACGAGGCGATCGACGACGCGCGGCGGAGCGTCGAGGAGGTTCGGCGCGAGGGCGGCCTTTCCGAGATCAGCGTGTTCCGCACACACACTCCCGATCAGCGTGTGCACGCCCGCATCGAGATCTCGGGCCCGGGGCTGTTCCGCGCCCCCGAGGGGGGTATCGACCTGATGGGCGATGGCACTGCGATCCCGTACACGGGCACCATCCGCAAGGAGCAGATCGACGCTGACTCGTTGGATGACGCTTTCGAGCGATTGAAGAGCGCGCTTGGCGAATGAGCGCGCGGGAATAAGGTCCGGTCGATGACCGAGAGCGTGGAAGTCGGACGTCGCGTCCGCCTACCGAAGGGGGCGGAGCGCCCGATCCAGGTCTTCATCAACGGCACCCAGCAGCGCGAAGGAGACGACTACTCCATCCACGGGCGGGAGATCGTCTTCTCGCGGCCCTTGGTCAAGGAGAAGCTCAGCGGCGCGCGCTGGCTGGCAATGTTCCTCGGGCTCTTCGGCAGCTATGGCAAGAATGAGACCGTGGACGTCCACTTCCGCCAGGGCGGGAAGACTCAGGTGATCACCGACGCAGAGGTCGTGGACTGATGCGCGTCTGCCTGATGATCGAGGGGCAGGAGTCGGTCACCTGGGAGGACTGGCTGGCCCTCGCCAAGGCCTGCGAGGAGAGCCCGATCGACGCGCTCTTCCGCTCCGACCACTACCTCTCGGTGATGGGAAGGACCGATCGCGGTTCTCTCGACGCCTGGGCGACGATCGCCGGTCTGGCGGCGGTCACCACCGACCTCCGTCTGGGAACGCTCGTCTCGCCCGCCACCTTCAGGCATCCCTCGGTGCTGGCGAAGAACGTCGTCACGGCTGACCACATCTCGGGCGGCGGCAGGATCGAGCTGGGCATGGGGACTGGCTGGCTCGAGGCGGAACACGCCGCTTACGGCTTTCCCTTCCCGCCGATGGGAGAGCGATTCGAGCTGCTCGAGGAGCAGATCGAGATCGTCAGGCGCCAGTGGGAGGAGGGGCCGTTCCACTTCGAGCGCGAGCGCTACGAGCTCAGCGGCGACGCACTGCCCAAGCCGCTCTCCACTCCCAACCTGATCGTGGGAGGCAGGGCGAAGCCCCGCAGCCTGCGATTGGCGGCCAGCTGGGCCGACGAGTACAACCTTGTGATGATGACCCCCGAGGAGTGCGCCGCGGCGGTCCCGGAAGTCCGGCGCGCATGGCAGGAGGCGGAGAGACCCAGGCCGGTGATCTCGCTGATGACGAGCTGCATCATCGGCTCGGACGAGGTCGACCTGCTCGAGCGCGCCCATGCGGTGGCGGAGATTCGCGGGGACGAGGCGATCGACCCCGAGGCCTATCTCGAGGCGGAACGGCCGAACTCCCTGGTCGGCACGGTCGCGCAGATCCGGCAGCAGCTCACGGAGCTCGAGGAGATCGGCGTCGAGCGGGTCATGCTCCAGTACCTGCCGCACCGCGACCTCGACGGCGTCGACTACATCGCGGAGGTCGCCGAGAGCTAGACGGCGGCGGGCTCGCCGGCGCCGGGCCCGGAGAGGTCGGCCACCCGCTCGCGGTGATCCCGTGGGGTGCCGAGCATGCGGCCGGCGACGCGGCCGCGCTTGAGCCAGAACTGAAGGTCGTGCTCCCAGGTGAAGCCGATGCCGCCGAAAACCTGAAGTGCGGAAGCCGGGACCTCCCAGCCCGCCTCGGCCGACCGGGCGCCCGCCATCGCGGCGGCCATCGGGAGGGATTCGGGCTCGGCGTCGGCGGTCCAGGCCGCGTAGTAGGCGAGCGACCGGGACTCCTCGGTTGCGAGCAGCATGGCCGCGATGCGATGGCTGACCCCCTGGTAGGCCCCGATCGGGCGGCCGAACTGCTGGCGCTCGCGCGCGTAGTCGGTGGCCATCTCGAGCGTGCGCTGCGCGATTCCGGTGAGCTCGGCCGCGATCGCGACCGCGAGCCGGTCCCGCCCGGGGCCGACGTCACCCGGAAGCCGCTCCCCGGCGGCCTCGGAGACGAGACCGTAGGAGCGGGTCGCGTCGAACGCCTCGAAGGACTCGAAGTCCACGTCGCTCGCCGGTGCGAGCACCGCCCCCTCCCCGTCGAGGGTCACCACCACGTCCGCGGTGGGAAGGTCGCAGAAGAGAGTGCTCTGGCCCTCGGCGAAACCACCGAAGGCGCCGGTCGCCTCGCCTGAAGCCAGCTTCGGAAGCCACTCCGAACGCTGCTCATCGGAGCCCGCGGCCGAGATCACCAGCGCGGCGCCGACCGTGCCGAGCAGCGGGCTGGGCGCACAGGCATACCCGGACTCCTCGAGCAGCACCACGAGCTCGACCATCCCCAATCCCTGACCACCGTCGTCCTCCGAGATGGCGATCCCCGGCCAGCCGAGGTCGGAGATCTCCTTCCAGAGGCCGTCGTCGTACGAACGAGCCTCGGCGAGCTCGCGCACCTTCGAAGGCGCAAAGCGGGAGGCCAGGAACTCGTGCGCGGTGCGCTTGATCTCCTGCTGCTCCTCGTCGAGGTCGAAGTTCATTCGCTACCTCAGCCTCGGCAGGCCGAGGACGCGCTCGGCGATGATGTTCTTCAGGACCTCCGTGGTGCCGCCCTCGATCGAGTTAGCCCGGGAGCGCAGGAATCGGTAGCTCCAGTCGGTTCCGTTCCGCATCCCCTCCGGGCCGAGGACCTCGTTGCCCAGCTCGGTCAGGGCCTGGTTGTAATCGGCCCATTCCCACTTCGAGAGCGA
This sequence comes from Solirubrobacterales bacterium, assembly GCA_036520315.1. GTDB lineage: Bacteria > Actinomycetota > Thermoleophilia > Solirubrobacterales > 70-9 > DASUPK01. Next base: position 3,422 of record DATDJZ010000091.1, read on the forward strand.
GCCCTCTGGGCCGGGGATTCCCGTCTTCATCGTCGTGGTGAGGGCGCGCAGCGAGCCGAGCCGCATCGCCTCGATCCCGATCTGAAGCTCGGCGATCCGGTGACGGATGAGAGGATCGTCGTCGAGGCCCCGCTCGCGCACAATCGCGATCAGATCCTCGATGGTCCGCTTCAGCCCCAGCACCGCGGCCGCGCCGAGACCGGCTCGCTCGAACATCAGGGTGGTGATGGCGACCTGCCAGCCGCCGCCGACCTCGCCGATGATGTTCTCGTCGGGGATCTCGGCCTCCTCGAGAAAGATCTCGTTGAATTCGGCCTCGCCGGTGATCTGCCGCAGCGGCCGAATGTCGACGTTCGGCTGCTCCATGTCGAGGATGAAGTAGGTGATCCCCTTGTGCTTGGGGGCGTCCTGGTCCGTGCGGGCGAGGAGCATGCACCACTTCGCCTCGTGCGCGTAGGTCGTCCAGACCTTCTGACCGGTGACCTTCCAGGTGCCGTTGGCCTTCACCGCGCGGGTCTTGAGCGAGGCCAGATCGGAACCGGACTCGGGCTCCGAGAAGCCCTGGCACCAGATCTCCTCCCCGGAGAGGATCGGCTCGAGGTAGCGCTCCTTCTGCTCCTCGTTGCCTCGGGCAATCACCACGGGGCCGCCCATCACAAGGCCGAGCACATTGGCCGGGGCCGGGACACGCTGGCGGGCGAGCTCCTCGTTGAACATCGACTGCTCGATCAGGGTGGCGCCCTTGCCGCCGTACTCCTCGGGCCAGGAGATCCCGGCCCAGCCCGCCTCGTGCATCCTCTTCTGCCAAGCGCGGCGAAACTCGAACTCGGCGGCGTCGTCCCCCTCGGGCGCGGGCCCTGGGTGGTTCTCCTCCAGCCAGCTCCGGACCTCGTCGCGGAAGGCCGCCTCAGAGTCGGTGAGGCTCAGGTCCACGGGCGGAGCCTATCTGACTGGCCGACTAGCCAGTCAGCGCTCAGCCCACGACGAACGTGTAGTCGCGTCGAACTCGGCCGTCCTCGGCGAGGACCAGGAAGCTGAGCCCGACGGCGAAGGCCTCACCGTCCTTGGCAATCGCCTCCCAGTGAAACTTGACGACGTCGTGGAGTCGCTCGGCGTCGGTGCGCCGCCGGAAACTGAGCTCCTGGGACCCCACCCACTCCTCATAGGCCGTCGCGGCCCGAGTCTCGATCTCCGCGTATCCCCGCGCCTCCAGGACCGCCGTCATGCCGATCCCGGGACGTGCCGCGACCTCACGGATCTCCTCGGGCGGCTGGAGGATGTGCGACCCGTCCTCCGTCCAGAGCGCTGCGATCATCCGGCGGCGCCGGTCGGGATCGGGCTCGTTCCAGAGCGCGACATAGCGGTCCGCCAGTTCGCCCGCACGACTGGCTGAGGAATCGACGAAAGCCTGTGCTTCGGTCATTGGTCTACCTCCATTGATCGATGGATGTGGCCCTAAACGGTGACCGAGGAACAGCTCTGCGTCGATTACCTCTCGTGTAACGCCCAGCGGTTTACCTGGCGGGTAATGGAGCCGGATCGGATGCCTCGCTACCTTCACGGAGGTGGTCGTCCAGACCGAGAGGGAGCCGCATACTCCTGGGGAGCTGATCCGGTTTTGGCGGACCCGGCGGCGGTTGACCCAACTCGAGCTGGGGCTCGACGCCAACGTTTCGACGAAGCACCTCAGCTTCGTGGAGACCGGCCGCTCCCAGCCGAGCCGCCAGCTCCTAGTCCACCTCGCTCAGCATCTCGATCTGCCGATCGCGGATCGAAATCGACTGCTCCTCGCGGGCGGCTTCGCACCCCCCTACCTCGAACAGCCATACGACGGCGAGGTGATGCGGCCACTGCGCGAGTCGTTGCACCGGCTGCTGGAGGCCCACGAGCCTAATCCGGCGCTGATCGTCGACGGCCTTTGGAACCTGATCGAGGCCAATCGCGCCGCCGAGCTCGTCTGGGAGGGCGTCGATCCGGAGCTGCTCGAGCCTCCGATCAACATCCTGCGCCTCGGCGTGCACCCGGGAGGGCTGCCGAGGATCTCCTCGATGACCGCGGCGTGCAGCGCACCGTTGATTCAGCGGCTCAAGCGCAGGAGCCGGGAGGATGGCGACGCTGCCCTCGGTGAACTGATCGGCGAGGTCGAGGACTATTTGCCCGATGAGCCGCCCGGTGGAGCCGCCACCCAACCCGTGGTCTCCCTCGATCTGCGCACCCGCCTGGGCGACGTCCGCCTCTTCACGGTAATCGCCACACTCGGCGCGCCGCTCGAGGTGAGCGCCGCGAACCTCGCTATCGAGACGTTCCTGCCGATGGACGACGAGAGCGCCGCCCGCCTGGCGGAGCTCAGTGGTAGATAGCGAGCAGGATGACCACGCTCGCGACCCAGGTCACCCCGGCGCCGATCATCCCGTAGTCCTCGAGCAGGATCGCGTCGGTCGAGCGCGTGTCCTTGCGGTCGTAGATCAGGTAGAGGTAGCGGAAGATCCCGTAGAGGACCGGCGGCAGGGTGGCGAGCATCTTCGACCCGATCAGGGGCGAGTTGACCGCATAGATCGCATAGCTCATCACCGTTGCGGCGGTGACCAGGGCGACCATCTGGTCGAGGAAGGGGATGGAGTAGTGCTCGAGGACGGGCCGGCTCTTGGTCCCCGCGTGGAGCTCGGACGTGGCCTCCTGGCGACGCTTCGTGAAGCCCAGGAAGAGGGCGACCATCCCGGTGCAGAGGAGCAGGAACGCCGACGCGTCGGCGCCCACGGCGACGGCGCCGGCGAGCACCCGCAGCACGAACAGCCCGGAGATCGTCATCACGTCGAGAATCACCTCGTGCTTGAGCACGTAGGAGTAGAGAGTGGTTCCCACCCCGTACGCCAGGACCAGCCCGCCCACCTCGAGGCCCTCGAGCAAGGCCGAACCGGCGAGCGCAATGACGGCGAGCACGATCGCCAGGCCGATCGCGGTCGGGATGGCGAGCTCGCCCGCGGCGATCGGGCGGAATCGCTTGGTCGGGTGTTGGCGGTCCTCGTTCACGTCATGGGCGTCGTTGATCAGGTAGCCGGCCGAGGCGACCATGCAGAAGGCGGCGAACGTGACGGTCGCGTCCACGACGGCGTCGAAGTCCCTGTACTTCGCCGAGAAGAGGAGCCCGGCGAAGACGAGCAGGTTCTTGACCCACTCCTGCGGGCGCAGGGCGACGATCGCCGCGCGCACGGTGCCGCGGCGGGGCTTCGGCGCCGGGCCGCCGGCGGCTACCTCGGCCACCTGCGGCTCGGGCCTCTCCCTGGTCAGGGGACCGGCCATCGACCGCGAAGGGTAAACCGACTCACGGGTCGATCAGCACGCCCGGATTCAGGATGCTCGTCGGGTCGAGCTCGCGCTTGGCGGCCCGCAGGGCATCGGCGAAGCGGTCGGGCCGCTGACTGTCGTACCACGGCCGGTGATCCCGCCCGATCGCGTGGTGGTGGGTGATTGTCCCGCCCGCGTCGATCACGGTGTCCGAGACGGCGGCCTTGATCTCGTCCCACTGCGCCACCTCGTCCCCGCGCCGTGCCTTCGCCAGCACCGTGTAGTAGGGCGCCGGCCCGTCCGGGTAGACGTGGGTGAAGCGGCAGCTGAGCCGCGGCGATCCCGGACCTTCGGCGGGCCCGCCGCTCGCCTCGGCGACGGCCCGACTCGCGGTCTCCATCACCTCGGCGTGGAAGTCGGGGAAGCGATCCCAGGTGATCGCTGTCTCGAAGGTGTCGGAGAGGATCCCGCAGGCGACCAGGGAGTCACGCAGGTACGGCGCGAACAGGAAGGCGTTGCGCCAGGCGTTGACCGGATCGTCGCCGGGCGCAGAGGACGCCCGCCTCACCTCCTCGGGCTCGCCCCCATGGGCGACTGCGGCGTCGATGGCGAGCCCGAGCGAGTCCCCGACGGGGTGGTGCGCAGACTCGAAGCCGAGCACGAGCAGCGCCTTGCCGGGTGGCCCGGCCGACGAGGTCTCGGATTCGACCGCGTCGAGCAGGCGGCAGTTCGCGGGATAGAGCCCGGCCTGCGAGATCTCGCGCACCGCCTCCGCCCCGGCGGCGAAATCGTCGAAGGCGATCGCGGCTGAGACCTTCTCATTCGGCCGCTCGCGCACCCGCACCCAGGCGTCGACGATCACGGCGAGGATCCCCTCCGAGCCGAGCAGCATTCGATCGGGGCTTGGCCCCGCCCCGGAGGCGGGCAGCCGGCGGCTCTCCCAGTCGCCCTCGAACGTCACCGCGCGGATCGACTCGACCAGGTCGTCGATGTGTGTGTAGAGCGTCGCGAAGTGGCCGCCGGCGCGCGTGGCGATCCAACCCCCGAGGGTCGAGTACTCGAACGATTGAGGGAAGTGCCGCAGCGTCAGCCCGTGCTCCCGGAGTTGGTCCTCGAGCCCGGGCCCGCTGGCGCCGGCCTGGATCCGGGCCGCCATCGAGATCGGGTCGACCTCCAGCACGCGGTCCATCCGCCGCATGTCGATGCTGACCACTCCCCGGTAGTCGTCCAGGGCCCGCGGCTCGACGCCGCCGACGACGCTCGTACCGCCGCCGAAGGGGATCGCCGCCGCCTTCTCGTCCGCGCAGAAGTTGAGGACGAGGTCGACGTCCTCCGCCGACTCGGGGTAGGCGACCAGGTCCGGCGGGTTGGGGAACTCGCCCCGGAATCCGCGGACCACGTCCCGGTAGGCCTTGCCCAGCGCGTGGGAGAGCCGGTGGTAGCGCTCGTCGGAGAACATCTCCGCGAAGCGCTGGGGGATCCTCAGTCGCGAATCCCGCAGCTCGACGGCGTCGAGCGGGACCGGCTCCTCGATCTCATCGACCTCGAAGCCGAGCCGATCGGTGACGGCCCTGGCGGTCCCCTCGACCTGATCTCGGGCGGGCTGCTGGTCCTCGTAGCCCCAACCCCAGTGCTTCAGCCGACGCGTCCTCATTAAACGGGTTGCTCCTCGGCTCCACCTGCGGAGCACCCTCGCACAACCGCTACCAGTGGACGCCGCGCATGAGATACGCGAAGGCGACACCCTCGGTGGAGAGCTCCTGCTCCTTCTCGGCCGGCTTCCCGTCCTCCTTGGCCTTGCCCTTCGCGGCGCTGGAGTCGGGGAAGAGCTTGTAAGCGGTGTTGAGGATCGCGTCGGAGGCCTTCGGGGCGATGTTGTAGAGCAGCTCGCCGAAGTTGCCGAGCCGCGTGGCCACCTTCTTCGGCTTGGTGATCATCGCCCGGGTGATCATCTCCGCCGCCTCGTCAGGGGTGATGGTCGGGAAGGCGTCGTACATCTTGGTCGGCGCGATCATCGGCGTCCGCACCAGCGGCATGTAGATGGTGGTGATGTGGACCCCGTCGTCGATCACCTCGGAGGCGACGCAGCGTGACCAGGCATCGAGCGCGGCCTTCGACGCCACGTAGGCCGAGAAGCGGGGCGTGTGGGTCTGAACTCCGATCGAGCTGACGTTGATGATGTGGCCGCCCTTGCGGCCCTCGCTCCGCTTGCGCATCGCCGGCAGCAGGCTGAGGATCAGCCGCAGGGAGCCGAAGTAGTTGAGCTGCATGGTCCGCTCGAAGTCGTGGAAGCGCTCGTAGGAGAGCTCGACCGAGCGGCGGATCGAGCGGCCGGCGTTGTTGACCAAGACGTCGACCCGGCCGTGCTGCTCGAGCACCTCGTTGGCCATCCGCTCGACATCCTCGATGTCGGAGAGGTCGCACTGGTGGATGTGCGCGGTACCACCCCCCTCCTCGATCTCATCCCTGGTCTCCTCGAGCTTCTCCGGGGTGCGCGCGACCAACAGCACCTCGGCCCCCGCCTCTCCGCACCTCACCGCCGCGGCCTTGCCGATCCCCGAGGAGGCTCCGGTGATCAGGACGACCTTGCCGCCGATCGCGCCTGACAGCGAGCGGTCCTTGAACAGGTCAGGATCGAGGTTGCGCTCCCAGTAGTCCCAGAGCCGCTCCGCGTAGCTCGCCAGCGGCGGCACCGAGATGCCTGTTCCCTCGAGCGCCGTCTGGGTCTTGGTCGAGTCGAAGTCGGTGGGGTAGTTGATGTAGACGAGCACCGAGCGCGGGATGCCGAGGTCGGCGAGCACCTGGTCGGTGATCCGCTTCACCGGCGGCAGCATGGTCAGGCCCGAGCGGACCTGCTTGGGGATGAACTCCAACATCCGCGAGTCGATCCGCATCGCCGCCTCGGGCGCGTGGGCCGCCTTGGCGAAGACGTTGATCACCTGGCCGGCCGTCAACGGCTTCGGGTCGGTGAGGTGGAACGCCTGCCCGTCGAAGCCGTCGATGTGGGCGATGTGGTCCATCGCCCTGGCGACGAAGTCGACCGGGACGAGGTTGATCTTGCGGCCCTCGATCCCGACGCCCGGGAACCACTGCGGCACCGCGTTCCGCGCCCGCTGCAGGAGCTTGAAGAAGTAATACGGGCCGTCGATCTTGTCCATCTCGCCGGTCTCGGAGTGGCCGACCACGATTCCCGGCCGGTAGACCCGCCACGGCACGCTGGACTCCTCCCGGACGACCGCCTCTGACTCGTGCTTCGTCTGGAAGTAGGGGTGGTTGTCGACCTTCTCGGCCTCCTCGAACATGTCCTCCGTGAAGGTGCCCTTGTAGAGGCCGGCGGCGGCGATCGAGCTGACCATGTGGAAGCGCTTCGCATCGAGCTCCTCGGCGAGCCTCACGGCCTCCCGGGTCCCCTCGACGTTGGCGATTCGCTGGCTCTCGGCCTCCGCCGTCATGTCGTAGATCGCCGCCAGGTGGAAGAAGTGGTCGATCTCGCCCCGCAGCTCGTCGATCTGATCCGCGCAGCCGAGCTTCTCCTGCGAGAGGTCGCCGATCACCGGGACGATCCGGCCCTCGTCGGCACCCCAGCGGCTGCGCAGCTCCTCGAGCCGCCCGCGCGAGCCCTCGCGCACCAGCACGTAGATCGTGCCCTCGCGGTCAAGCAGCTGCTCGACCAGATTGCGGCCGATGAACCCGGTCGCGCCGGTTACGAAGTAGCTCATCTCACCTCCCCCTCCGTTTCGTGCTCACACAGCGGAACTTACACCGCGCGCGGCCACGGCCGCGCGGGGGGTTGGGCCGAGACGCCGGGGGCGCAATAATCAATCCGTGGGGATCTTCTACGACCCGGCCAGCAACCCCGGCCCCGAGCGGGACGAGCGGCTGAGCGCCGCGGCCGGGCGCGTCGAGCTGCGGCCGTCCGAGCGGGCCGCCTGGCTGGGAAGCCGGTCCCTTGCCTGTCCCGCATGCGATATGCCGATCGCGGTCAGCGGCCCGGTCGGGTTCTCGGACGAGATCGCCTGCGCCTTCTGCGAGAACACGGCGCCCACCCGCGAGTTCATCCGTGACCACGGCTGGCCCGCGGTGGATTTGATCGCCCGCATTGGTTAGAGCGGCCCCGTCTGACCCGCGCGGTTGGTTGGTGGCAGAGACCTTCAGCGAACGTCATACAGTTAGTAAGGGGAATGGCCACTAAGCAGAAGGTGCAGCTCTTGATGCCCGAGATGGGTGAGTCGGTGACTGAGGGCACCGTGCTCGAGTGGCATGTCTCCGAGGGGGATTCGGTCGAGGAGGGCCAGACGATGGTCGAGGTCTCGACCGACAAGGTCGATGCCGAGGTCCCGGCGCCCGCGTCCGGCACCGTCACCCAGATCATGGTCGGGGTCGACGAAGAGGTCGACGTCGGCAAGCCGCTCGCCGAGATCGACCCCAACGGCGGCCCGCCGGAGAGTGCCGAGGAGCCCGGGGAGCCTGCCGCCGAGCAGGACGCCGAGTCGAACGGAGCGGGCGTCGCGACCGCAGAGGCGGCCGAGGAGTCCGCGCCGGAAGCCGGTGAGAAGGCGACCACCGACGACGCCTCGGTGTCGGCCGGCAAGACGCTGGAGGGCGGCGGCCTCGAGATCGTGATGCCCGAGATGGGCGAGTCGGTGGCCGAGGGCACGGTGCTCGAGTGGCACGTCTCCGAGGGGGACGCAATCGCGGAGGGCGACACCGTCGTCGAGGTCTCGACCGACAAGGTCGATGCGGAGGTCCCCGCCCCCGCCTCGGGAACGATCACCAAGATCCTGGTCGGCCCCGACGAAACGGTCGAGGTGGGCAAGCCCCTCGCCGAGATGACCAAGGGGGAGGCTCCCAGCGGCGACGGCGCCCCCGCTCCCACGAAGGAAGAGGAGGCTCCGGGCGCTGCGGCTCCAGCCGCCGAGGAGGCCGACGGGGCCCGCGCCACCCCCGTGGCGCGTCGCGCAGCCCAGGCGAACGGTGTCGACCTGAAGGGCGTCAAGGGCACCGGGACCGGCGGCAAGATCACCAAGTCGGACGTGCTCTCGTCGGAGGGCAACGGGGCAGCCGCGCCGGCCGCGATCGAGGGGGAGGCCAAGCCGCTGCGAGGCCCCGCGGCCACGCTGGCCCGGGCGATGAACGAGAGCCGCTCGATCCCGACGGCAACCTCCTTCCGCGAGCTCGCCGTCGACACGCTCGATGCGAAGCGCAAGGCGCTCAACGGGGTGCTCAAGGACCGCGGCATGAAGGTGAGCTTCACGCACCTGATCGCCTGGGCGATCGTCAAGGCCGCGCAGGAGTGGCCGGTGATGGGCCGCCACTACCAGGAGGTCGACGGCAAGCCGACCGTGGTCGAGCCCGGCAGCGTCAATCTCGGGATCGCTGTGGACGTCGAGCGCAGGGGTCAGCGGTCGCTGCTGGTGCCCTGCATCAAGGGCGCGGACCGGCTCGACTTCCGTGGCTTCCACTCCTACTACGAGGAGCTGATCACCAAGACGCGGGAGAACAGTCTGACCGCCGATGACTTCCAGGGGACCAACATCAGCCTCACGAACCCGGGCGGGCTGGGAACCGTGGCCTCGGTGCCGCGCCTGATGTCGGGCCAGGGGACGATCGTCGCCTGCGGCTCACTCGCCTACCCGGTCGAGTGGCGGCACGCGCCGCAAGAGAAGATCAAGGCGCTGGGAGTCTCGAAGGTCATGACCATGACCTCCACATATGACCACCGTGTGATCCAAGGGGCGGAGTCAGGGTCCTTCTTGCGCCGCATCGAGGAGCTCCTGCAGGGCGAGGACAACTTCTACGAGTCGGTCGCCACCGAGCTCGGGCTGGAGCCCTCCACTGTCTCCGCCGCGCACGCCGCATCCGCCTCCGCGCCCCCGCTTTCCGCGGCGGCTGTGCCCGGCGAGGCGGCGCCTTCGGTCGCGGCGAAGCCGAGCATGGAGCTCCTGCAGGCCGTCCAGGCCGCGACCTCCCTGCTGAAGGCCTACCGGACGCACGGTCACCTGGCCGCACGACTAGACCCGCTCGGCTCCGAGCCGAAGGGCGACCCGGCGCTGCAGCCCGAGAACGTCAACCTCACGCCGGAGCTGATGTCCCAGATCCCGGCCGAGATCCTCAGGATCGGGGTCGAGGGAGAGACGCTGCTCGACGCGCTGCCACGGATGCGCGAGGCCTACTGCGGCACGATCGCGTATCAGATCGAGCACCTTTCCTCGCACCAGCAGCGGATGTGGCTGCGGGACATGATCGAGACCGGCTGGCACCGCAAGCCCCTGGACGAGGAGGAGAAGGGGCAGCTGCTCGAGCGCCTGATCCAGGTCTTCGGCTTCGAGCGCTACCTGGAGAAGGCCTATCTCGGCCAGAAGATGTTCTCGGTCGAGGGCCTCGACACGATCGTGCCCATGCTCGACGAGGTCTTCGAGATGGCCCATACCGAGGGCGCCCACGACGTGGTCATCGGCATGGCGCATCGCGGCCGTCTCGCGGTCCTCGCGCACAACATCGGCCGCCCGGTCGAGGCGATCCTGGCCGAGTTCGAGGGCGCCAAGGCGATCGAGGCGGTCAAGTCGCTGGCCGCCATCCCCACCGGCGGCACCGGCGACGTCAAGTACCACTACGGCCACAACGGCGTCTACCAGGCGAAGGACGGCTCCGAGATCGGCGTGCGCCTCTATCCGAATCCGAGCCACCTGGAGTACGTCGACCCGGTGGTCACCGGGGCCGCCCGAGCCTCGCAGACCACGCGGCGCGACGGCCGCCTCGAGCACGACCCGATGGCCGCGGTCCCGATCCTGCTGCACGGCGACGCGGCCTTCCCGGCGCAGGGGGTGGTCGCCGAGACCCTGAACCTGCAGTCGCTGAAGGGCTACGCGACGGGCGGCACCGTCCACATCATCCAGAACAACCAGATCGGCTTCACGACTGATCCGGAGGAGGGCCGCTCGACCCCCTATGCCGCCGATATGGCGAAGGGCTTCAACGTCCCTATCGTCCACGTCAACGCCGACGACCCCGAGGCCTGCCTGGCGGCCGTCCGGCTGGCGATGGCCTATCGCGAGCGCTGGGGCCGCGACGTGGTGATCGACCTGATCGGGTACCGCCGCTTCGGTCACAACGAGACCGATGAGCCGGCCTACACGCAGCCCCTCATGGCTCAGAAGATCAAGGAGCACCCGCCCGTCAGCCAGCTCTACGCGGAGGGGCTGGTCAAGGAGGGGATCGTCACCCCGGACGAGGTCTCCGAGCGCAACGACGAGCGGCAGAAGGGGCTGAAGGCCGCGCACGACGAGCTCCGCGCCAACATCGAATCGGGCGACTACGCCGATCCGACGGCGACCGGCACCAGCGAGCTCGACCGGACCCGCAGCCCGAGCATCGACACCGCCGTGCCCGAGGACGACCTGCGCAGGCTCAACGAGGAGCTGCTGCGGGTCCCGGACAGCTTCACGATCCACCGCAAGCTGCGCAAGCCGCTGTCGCGGCGGCTCGAGGCGATGGACGAGGGCGGGATCGAGTTCGGCCACGCCGAGGCGCTCGCGCTCGGCTCGCTGCTGACGGATGGCGTGCACCTCCGCTTCACCGGCCAGGACACGGAGCGCGGCACCTTCTCCCACCGCCACCTCGTCCTCCACGACGAGAAGACGGGCCTGCGCTACGCGCCGATCCAGAACCTGCCCGAGGCGACGGCGCCGCTCGAGCTGCACAACAGCCCCCTGTCCGAGTCGGCATGCCTCGGCTTCGAGTACGGCTACTCCGCGCACTCGCCGGACAGCCTTGTCCTCTGGGAGGCCCAGTTCGGCGACTTCGGCAACGCAGCGCAGGTGATCATCGACAGCTTCATCGTCTCGGCGGAGGCGAAGTGGGGCCAGACCTCCCGGCTCACCCTCCTGCTGCCGCACGGCTACGAGGGTGCCGGCCCGGAGCACTCGAGTGCCCGGATCGAGCGCTTCATCCAGCTCGCCGCCGAGGGCAACATCCGGCTCGCCAACCCCTCGACCGCGGCCCAGTACTTCCACCTGCTTCGCCGTCAGGCTCACATCGCCAAGGCGCGCCCGATGGTCGTCTTCACCCCCAAGGGGCTGCTGCGCCTGCCCCGGGCGACATCGACGCTCGAGGACCTCACCGAGGGCTCCTTCCAGTTCGTCCTCGACGACCCCCAGGCTCAGGGCCGCAAGGACCAGGTCGAGCGCCTGGTGCTCTGCAGCGGCAAGATCTACTACGACATCGACGCGGCGCCGAAGCGCGAGGAGATCGAGAACGTCGCGATCGCCCGTGCGGAGCTCCTCTATCCCTTCGCCAAGGAGCAGATCGCCGAGCTGATCGCGAGCTACCCGAAGCTGAAGGAGATCGTCTGGGTGCAGGAGGAGCCGCGCAACATGGGCGCCTGGTCAGTGATGCAGCGGCGTATGCCGGAGCTTCTGCCGGAGGGCGTCGAGCTCGGCTACGTCGGCCGCCCGCCACGTGCGAGCCCCGGGGAGGGCTACGCGGTGGCGCATACCAAGGAGCAGGAGCGCATCGTGCTCACGGCCCTGATGGGCCGCGCGGACCCGGCCTGACGGGGGTCGTTCGGCCATCGCCCCGAACGACCCGCGCTGGCGGTCAGGCCGGTGTGAGCGCTGCCCGTCTGATCACGGCCACCGAGAGGGAGTGACCGCAATCCGGGCAGGAGCTGAGTCGGGCCCAGGAGTGGTGTTCCGCGGCGCAGCTCGCGCACCGATACGAGCGCTGCAACCGCACGAGCCTCCTCATGCTCACGTTGGAGTTCTGCTCTTGGTGGAATCGCTCCATGGCGGCATGATGCGCGTCGCGGCTCCCAATAACCATGGACAGGCGGTCGGAAGATCGACCATCTTCGCTTGGACCGCTGGTCGATACCAGGCAGGCGCTAGCTTGCGCTCGTGGCCACGGCCGAACACGCAGAGCCCCTGCCCAAGCCGGTTCCCGGCACGCTGTTCAAGTGGGTGAAGTACGTCTCCTGGTTCGAGTCCGGCCTGTTCGCGGCATTGCTCTTCTTCTGGATTGCGCCCGGGTACCACTCGCAGACCTCGGTCTTCGGCCTGCTCCACGGCCTCGGCTACCTGGGGCTCTGCGCGCTGATCTTCGTCGCCCTGCTGCGCCGCGAGGCGCCCTGGCCTCTGTTCGCCGCGACCCTGACGCCCATCGGGCCGTTCGGCACGGTGACCGGAATCGAGCTGATCGAGCGCCGCGGCTGGGGAATCGACCGGCAAGAGCGGGTTCCCGATGAAAACGGTTGACACCGCCGGACGAATCGGGGGATAATCGCCGCAGGCGGGAGGACGTATTACCTTCATAAGACTCGTCCCGGGGCCAGTCCCGCCTCCCGGGACGATCGCGTCGGAAATCCCTCCCTGGCTACCGACGCGCAGGCGTGGCGCGGGCCGTGTGGACCCCCTGCCTCCCGCGGCCCCGCCACGCCGTTTCATTTCGGCTCCAGATCAAATTGGGGAAAGGGGGGCCACACCGCTTCAGGCGCCGGGTTCGGGTGCTCCGTGGAAGCCGCGCTCCGACGCTTGCGCCTACGCCCTCGAGCGCAGGTCCCGCAGCACTCGGTGCAGGATGCCGCCGTTCTGGAAGTAGCTGACCTCGTTCGGCGTGTCGATGCGGACCGTGGCCTCGAAGCCGACGTCGTCGGCGCCGTCGCGCGAGGCGGTCACCTCGACCGCCTTCGCCTCGCCGTTCTGCAGGTCGCCGACGTCGAAGGTCTCCTCGCCAGTGAGGCCGAGCGAGTCGATCGACTCGCCGTCAGGGAACTGGAGCGGCAGCACGCCCATCCCGATCAGGTTGGAGCGGTGGATGCGCTCGAAGCTCTCCGCGATCACGGCGCGGACGCCAAGCAGGTTGGTGCCCTTCGCCGCCCAGTCGCGGGATGAGCCCGAGCCGTACTCCTTGCCGGCCAGCACGACGAGCGGAACGCCCTCATCGGCGTACTTCATGGCCGCCTCATAAATAGTGGTCTCCTCGCCCTGCCCCCCTGAGGAGGGGAGGTGGCGGGTGAAGCCGCCCTCTCGCTCGACCAGCCGGTTCCGGAGCCGGACGTTCGCGAAGGTGCCGCGGATCATCACCTCGTGGTTGCCGCGGCGAGAGCCGTAGGAATTGAAGTCGCGCACCTCCACGCCCTCTTCCTGCAGCCAACTGCCAGCCGGGCTGTCGCGCTTGATCGCGCCCGCCGGTGAGATGTGGTCGGTGGTCACCGAGTCCCCCAGCACCGCGAGCACCCGCGCGCCCGTGATCGGCTCCACGGGCTTCGGCTCCGGATCCATGCCCTCGAAGAAGCTCGGCTTGCGGACGTATGTGGAGTCGGGCCAGGTATAGCGGTCGCCCTCCGGCACCTCGATGTTCCGCCAGCGGTCGTCACCGGTGAAGACGTCGGCGTAGCTCTTGGTGAACATGTCGGCGCGCACGGCCTCTCCCACCTCCCGCTTGATCTCCTCGCTCGTGGGCCAGACGTCGGAGAGGTAGACGGGCTCGCCGTCGGAGTCGCGGCCGAGCGGCTCCGAGGTCAGGTCGATGTCCATGCGCCCGGCGAGCGCGTAGGCGACGACGAGCGGCGGCGAGGCAAGGTAGTTCGCCCGCGTGTCGGGATTGATACGCCCCTCAAAGTTGCGGTTGCCGGAGAGGACGGAGCAGACGACGAGCTCGTTGTCGTTGACGGCCTTCGAGATCTCCTCGGGGAGCGGGCCCGAGTTCCCGATGCAGGTCGTGCAGCCGTAGCCGACCAGGTTGAACTGGAGCTCGTTGAGGTAGCGATCGAGCCCCGACTTCTCCAGGTACTCGGTCACCACGGTCGAGCCCGGCGCGAGCGAGGTCTTCACCCAGGGCTGGCGGCGCAGACCGCGCTCCACCGCCTTCTTGGCGAGCAGCCCCGCGCCCAGCATCACCGACGGGTTCGAGGTGTTGGTGCAGCTCGTGATCGCGGCGATCACCACGTGGCCGTGGTCCAGCTCGACCGTCTCGCCGCTCTCGAGCTGGACGGCGACCGCGTCGCTCGTCTTGAGGTCCACCGCGATGTCGCCCTTATCGACGTATATGCGCGGCTTGCCGCCGTCGCCATCGTGATCCTCGGCGGGCGGGTCCGACGCGGGGAAGGACTCGGCGATCGCCTCGTCCCGGCTGTTGCCAAGCTCGTCGCCCGCATCCGGATTCCACTCCCTGATCGTCTCGAGGAAGGCGTTCTTGGCATCCGAGACGGGGATCCGGTCCTGCGGGCGCTTCGGCCCCGCGATGCTCGGCTCGACGTCGCCGAGGTCGAGCTCGAGGGTGTCGCTGTAGGTGGGCTCCTCTGAGTCGGGCTCGTGGAAGAGGCCCTGTTCGCGCGTGTAGGCGTCGACCAGCTCGATCTGCTCGGTCGGCCGGCCGGTGAACTCGAGGTAGCGAAGCGTCTCGGCGTCGATCGGGAAGATCGCGCAGGTCGAGCCGAACTCCGGCGACATGTTCCCGATCGTCGCCCGGTCGGCCAGGCCGAGGCCCCCGATGCCAGGGCCGAAGAACTCGACGAACTTGGAGACGACTCCCTTCTCTCGGAGCATCTCGGTCACCGTCAGGACCAGGTCGGTGGCCGTGGCCCCCTCACGCAACTCGCCCGTGAGCCTGAAGCCGATCACCTGCGGGAGAAGCATCGAGATCGGCTGACCCAGCATGGCGGCCTCCGCCTCGATTCCGCCCACGCCCCAGCCGAGCACGCCGAGGCCGTTGATCATCGTCGTGTGGGAGTCGGTCCCGACGAGGGTGTCGGGATAGGCCTGTGTCGTGCCGTCCACCTCTCGGGTCCAGACACAGCGGCCCAGGTACTCGAGGTTGACCTGGTGGCAGATGCCGGTGGCCGGCGGCACCACCCTGAAGTTGTCGAAGGCGGTCTGCCCCCAGCGCAGGAAGGCGTAGCGCTCGCCGTTCCGCTCATAGTCGCGCTCGGCGTTCACGTCGAACGCCCGCTGGTTGCCGAAGGCGTCCACCTGGACGGAGTGATCGATGATCAGGTCGACATCGACCTGGGGATTGATCGCCGCGGGATCGCCCTCCAGCTCCTCCATTGCGTCCCGCATCGCGGCCAGGTCGACGACAGCGGGGACGCCGGTGAAGTCCTGCATCAGCACCCGAGCGGGCTGGAAGGGGATCTCGATCGAGGGCTCGGCCTTCGCGTCCCAGCTGGCGATCGCCTCGACGTCATCCGAGGTCACCGAGGTGCCGTCCTCGAGGCGGAGCGCGTTTTCGAGCAGCACCTTGAGGGAGTAGGGAAGCCGCGCCACGTCGAAGCGCTGCTGCAGGGCGTCCAGCCGGTGGATCTCGAACTCGCGGCCGCCTACCGCGAGGGTCGCCTGCGCTCCAAAGCTGTTCTCAGCGCTCACGACTTCAGTCTATTCCCGGGGTTCCGCCGGCCAGACGCCCCGCGGACACCCCGGGAACGACCCCTCGTCAGCGCTTGTGCTTCTTCTTCTTCGCCTTCTTGCCGCCGACCTTCGCCTTCGCGCTCTGGACGGTGTTGCCGCTCGGATCGATCGTGGTGACCTCGACCCTGACCTCCTTGCCGAGGCTCCGGCGGCCGTTCTTGTTGAGCGTCACCTTCACCGTCCCGCTCTGACCGGCGGCGATCGTCGCCTTGCCCTTGCCGAGAACCCGCTTCTTCTTGCCCTTCTTCTTCTTCTTGGCCGCGCTCGCCGCGCCCTTGCCCTTCTTGGGCTTCTTGCCCAGCAGCTTGACCTGGACCTGGCATGCACCACCGCTCGGGGCCGCGTCGACCGGCACCTTGACGCTCTTCCCTTTTCGCTTCAGCTTGCCGGCGCCGAGTGTGGCGCGGACGTAGGAGACAGAGGAGAACTGCTGTGCGATCGCCGCGCCGCAGGGAAGGGCCAGCGTCGAGGCAGGTGTGACCTGACCGCCACCTCCGCCGGGTTCCTCCAGCGTCGGGAGCCGCAGCGAGAGATCGGAGATCGTGACCTGACCCTGACCGTTAGCGGCGCGGCCGTAGCCGCCGATCACCACCAGGTTGCCGTGCGAGTCGCCCGGCAGGAGCTCGAGCTTCGCGACGTGTCCGGCCGCGAAGAGGTGACCCGTCGGATGAAGCTGGAACACCTGTTTGGCCGAGCCCACAGCCGGCCGGAACAGCTGGCGGTCGACGAGCGTCTCCGTACCGCTTGGATCGACGTCCAGGAGCCTCGCCGCAACCTCGGAGTTCGCTGTCGGCGAATCGATCTTCGCCACCACCGTCGGGGATCCCATGAGCGTGAATCCGCTGCCTGTCGCGGCCGGCAGGCGGTAGGTGGCCACACCCGGCAGGTCCGCCGAGGGGGCGGTGGTGCAGGGGTTCCCCCCGGCGCTCACCGGATCGAATGCCTTGTCGACCTCCTCGGAGCCGCCGTCCGGCTGGAGCACCTGCGCAGCCTGTGCATCGAGATGCACCTCGCCCTTCTGCAGGCCGGCCCAGCTGCCGGCCTGGAACGGGCCCCCGGAGTCGGCCGACGCCGGGCAGGTCATCGCAAACGCCGTGGTGCCTTGGAACGGCTGCGATCCGGTGCCCTTGACGTAGAAGTCCAGCCAGGCGTCCGTAGCGGCTGAGACGGCATCGACGTCCGCGTCCTTGTTGTCCGCACGCATGTGCCCGAAGTCGCCGAACAGCAGCGAGATCGGGGCGTTCGGGTACTGCGAGCGGATCAGGTTGTAGTAGGTGATCGCCTCATCGGCTGGGAAGAGGTCGTCGGTGAAGCCGTTTGAGATCAAAAGCGGCGCGGGCGGCGTGGAGTGATCGATGTAGAACGCGGAGTGGTGCGCCTGGATCTCGTTCAGGATCGACGTGATCAACGGGTCGTCGTCATACGGCTCGCCCATGTTGATCCGGTTGTTCCACGCGGTGATGTCCGACTGGAAATCGGTACAGGTCGGATAGGGCGCCTGCCCGCAGTAGCTGCCGGCCCCCTGGCCGCTCAGATACAGACCACGGGTGAACGATTGCTTCTGGATCCCGGCCCGTCCCGTGAAGGAGGCATCAGCGACGTAGTCGAGCTTGCCGCCGTTCGGGGTGAGCGAGTAGGCGAGATCGCTCCAGGGGATGTTCGGCGTCGCACCGGCGATCTGCATCGGGTGGTGATCAACCGGGCTCGTCCACGGCACCAGGCTGCCGTCGGGCATCATCACCCGGTCCTTCAGCGTGGCGAGCTGCAGCGAGAGACCGCCCCCGTAGGAGCCGCCGAGCGCGCCGATCCGCTGGCCGTCGACCAACCCCTCGTCGGCGAGCTCTCCGGCGAAGAACTGGGCGTCCCGCACCTCGTAACGGTCATCCATCAGGTGGATCCAGCCCGCTGTGGCACAGGCTCCAGCGGCCGCGGTGATCGCGTTCGGCTTTCCGCAGGACTGGTGGAACCCACGAGCCGTCATCGCGAAGACCGCATAGCCGCGGTCGGTGAAGTGGCGCATGTCGTCGAAACTGATCTTCTCGCCGCCGTAGCCATGGCCGATGATGATCAGGGGGAATGGGCCGTCGCCCTCGGAGGCGGGCGGGAAGGCGACGTTGACGTCGATCGGCGTCCCATCCCAGCTCGGCGCGGTGCTGCGAACGGTGTCGTTGCTGCTCGAGCCGGTCCCGCACTCGCGCACTTGGTCCCCGGCGGGGGTGCAGGTGACCGCGCCGCCGAACACATTCGGGATCGCGGCGTGCGCACTCGGCGCACACAGCAGCGATCCCGCAATCACCGAAACCAGCAGCACCAGCTTCCGCATCAATCGCTCCTCTCTCTGGCGGCGCGTCCCTCGTCGCGCCGAGCGCTCGTCCCTGACCGCTCAGGGCGGAAATCTATCGCTTGTCGGACTGCCCCGCCGCGAGCTCATCAGCGATCCGGTCGGCGCCGCCGCGCCGCTGGAGCCGCGCGGCGATCGCCGGGTGGCGGTAACCGATCTCCGCGACGAATCGCTGGCGCAGCGGGGCCACGGTGATCTCGTTGCGATCGCGCTCGATTGCGCGGACGACGGCCTGGGCGACCTTCTCCGGCGTCGTCGTGCCGATCATCGGCGGCGGCTCGACGTCGGCGTCGGCCCACATCCCGGCTCCGCGTACGAAGCCCGGTGAGACGATCGAGACCCCGACACCGTGGGGATGCATGTCCTCGCGGAGCGCGAATGCGAAGCCCCTGAGGCCGAACTTCGTCGAGCTGTACAGGGCCGAGCGCGGCGAACTCACCTTGCCGGAGAGCGAGGAGATGAAGACCAGGTGGCCCTCGCCCTTCTCGGCGAGCCTCAGGCCGAGCGCGCGGCCCATCAGGATGGGTGACTCGAGGTTGACCCGGATCGCCCGCTGGACCTCCTCGGAGCTGAAGTTCTCGAGCTTCCCGCTCGCCGGCAGGGCCGCGTTGGCGACCAGCCCGTCGAGGTCTCCGGCTCGCTCGACGAGTCCCTCGGCCGCCCCGGGCTCCGCCAGGTCGGCGACGATCGTCTGGTGTCGGTCGGCCCCTCCCGGAAGCGACTGCCCGAGCCGGTCGAGCTCCTCTCGCTTGCGAGAGCTCAACACCAGCAGCGCGCCCGCCCCGGCGAGCTGATTGGCGATCGCTCGCCCGATGCCCCCGGTAGCGCCGCTGAGCAGCACCCTCTTCCCCTCGAGTTGCACGAAATTCAACCTATCCGAATCGACGTTTGTTAACGCTCGCTCACAGAAAACCCCTGCTCTGATACGGTCTCGCGCTCAAGGAGGAGCCCAGTTCCAACCGATGAGGAAGGGACCGGAGGAGGGACTGATTCTGTCTCGTCGATCACACCAGGGCCGGCTTGGGCTGGCAGGGGCGCTGCTCGCCGGCGTGCTGATCGCCGCCAGCCCGGCGGCGGGACAGACCGACGGCACCACGACCACGACGCCGGTCCCGGGCGCCCCGGTCGGCACTGAGACCACTCCCGCCATCCCGC
>DATDJZ010000092.1:0-31254 GCA_036520315.1 Solirubrobacterales bacterium
TGGTCTTCCCGGAGATGGTCGATCACCGCGACCCAGGCCTCGTCCAGGCGCTTGGCCGACGCGGGCGAGCGTCGGCCGGCGACGCGATAGGGCTGTTCGACGAGCGCCACCGTGAAGCTCTCGCCGAGTGCAGCGTCCCTCGCCGCCACCAGGTCCGGAGCCTCGATCCCGCCGCCCGCTCCGTGTCCGAGGATCAGAGCCGCCCTCGCATCCTCGGCGGAATGCAGATCAGCGCGCGCGGTGCCGGACGGTGTGTCGATCTGAACCGAGTTCAATATCTGGTCCATGGAAACGAAGTGGAGCTAGCCGGACTCGAACCGGCGACCTCCTGGGTGCGATCCAGGCGCTCTCCCAACTGAGCTATAGCCCCACGCGTGGTGGGAAGTATGTCTTCACCGATCGCGCAGGTAGTGGCGACCGATAGGGGGGTCAAGGATACGCTGTCGCGAGGGTGAGCTTCGGACGGCGCCTAGCGCTCTTCTTGGTCCTGATCGCGGTCGTGCCTACGCTGGCACTGATCGCCATTTTGCTGTTCGTAGGCGAGGATTCGCAGACGGGCAAGGCCGATGCACAGCTCGCCGCCGGTCTGCGGACCGCAGCGGCGGTCTATCGGACGCGGACGGACGATGCGAACGCGAAGGCGCAGAGCCTAGCCGCCTCACCGGCCCTGGCGGCCGCGCTGCGGACGCACGATCGGGGGGCCGAACAGGCATTCACGCAGCAGGCGGCTGGGCAGCCCCCCGGGCAGCGGGTGGAGCTCTACGACAACGCCGGCAACCTGATCGCCGGAGCGGGCCCGATCAATTCGGTCGCCTTCGCGCGGGTTGGCCTGACCGAGGCCGGGCAACAGGTGGGCAGCCTCCGGACGTCGGTCACGACCGCGGAGCAATACGCGGACGAGGTCAAGTCGCTGACCGACACCGAGGTCGTCCTCAGTCGCGGTACGGAGACGCTGGCAGCGACGGTGCCGACCCCATCGAAGACGCTGGAGCCTGATCAAACGGCCGATCTGACGGCCGGCGGCAACGAGTACCGGGGTCACGCACTGACGCTGAATCCAGCCGATCAGGAGGACCTGCTCCTGCTCGGACCGCCCAAATCAGGCGGGGTGCTCGGCGTCGGCCGCGGGGCGCTCGCGGTGATGATCTGGTTCCTGGTCGCTGCCGTGATCCTCGCTCTCGGCCTGGCGCGCACGCTAAACCGCCGCCACGAGCGCATGGCCCAGGAGGCCCTGACCGACCCGCTGACCGGGCTCTGGAACCGCCGCCACATGGGCGAGACGCTCACCCGCGAGGTAACACGCGCGCTGCGCTTCGAACACGAGATCTCGCTGATCATTCTCGATGTCGACGACTTCAAGCGGATCAACGATCGTCTCGGTCACCTGCAGGGGGACATCGTGCTGGAGGTGGTCGCTGATCTCGTCGAGGACGCGACGCGCACGATCGACGTGGCCGCCCGCTACGGAGGGGACGAGCTTGCCCTGATCCTCGTCGAGACCGGGAGCGAGGGCGCCACGATCCTGGCAGAGCGCTTGCGTGAGCGGGTGCGGGACACGGAGGTCCCGCTGCGCGACGGTGGGACGATGGCGGTGACGATCAGCGTCGGCGTGGCGACCATCCCGGATTCCGCGGACGACCTGGAATCGCTCGTCGACGGTGCCGATCGCGCGCTCCTGCGGGCAAAGGGGTCCGGGAAGAACCAGATCAGGACGGCACCGGCGAGCAGGCGGTCGGTCAGGGGAGGCCGCGTGCGTCGCCGCCCCGAGGGCCGCCCGGCGACCGACTACTAGCCCACAAGCCCGGAAAATGGTCGGTTGAATGCAGGCGATAGGCGGCCGCCCAGCTATCACATGGTTGTCCCACCGCCTAAGCTGTGACCCTTCGAGGAGGGGCAAAACCCGCGCATCATGGGCATACTCGACGACGCGATTCGTGAACACCTCGATCTGAAGCGCAGGCACGGCGCGCGTGACGCCGAACTGCGGGAGATCGAGGACGAGGCGTTCGGATCTGGCGATCAGCCCGATCCCTTCGTCGGGGGCGAGCTCTATGCCGAGGTCGGCTCGAGCGAGCCCGCGGATGCCGGGAACGAGGAGCCAACCCGCCTGGTCGAGGCGGAAGCCCTCCGGCCGACGGAGCCCGAGGCACTCCGGCCCTCCGAGCCGCCGCCGCCCGAGCCCGAGGTCCTGCGGCCGTCGGAGCCCGAGCCGGCGGCTGAGCTGGAGGCCCTGCAGCCGTCAGTGCCGCCACCGGAGCCGGAGACCTCGGATCAGTCGCTCGGCGACGAGCCCGTCGACACGATCCCGGGCCAGGTTGAGCTCCCGGGGCAGGATGAGATTCCCGGCCAGGAGAGGCTCGACGCCGAGTCGGAGCCGCGGCAGGCGCCGGAGCCCCCACAGGCACCGGAGGCCCCGTCGCCTTCTGAGTCGCTCGAGGAGCTGATCGCGGAGGAGGAGCCCTTCCCCGAGGACAGTGGCGCGCCGCCGCCCGCCGCCGCGCCGCCCGTGGCCGAGCCGGAGCCCGAGGCACGGCCGCTGGAGCCGGAAGCGGACGCCCAGGCGCCGCCGGAGCCCGAGGTCTCCGTGCCCGATCCGCCTCCACCCCCGCCGGAGTCCGGCAGCGAGCCGCCGGGCAGGGCCCGAGGCAGGGTCGATGTGCCGACGCAGGAGCACCCGCCCCCCGGCGAAACGGGCGATCTTCCGCCGCTGCCGGGCGACGAGCCCGAGCTCGGCCGCCCCGACACCACCTACGAGCCGCCGCCGATGGAGCCGGCCTCGGACGAGGCCCCGCTGCCGGTGGAGCCGCGCTCGGATGAGGCGCCTCTGCCGGACGAGGACAGCTCGGACGGCCCACAGCTGTACGACTTCGAGACCGACGAGGACCCGGTGCCGCCGCCGTCCGGGGGTGCGGTCGTCGATGACGACTTCGAGGCGCTCGGTCCGGCCGAGGAGGAGGCTCCCTACCTCGACGAGGAGGAGCCGTATGCGGAGGAACCCGCCCCCGGATTGGGCGGCGAGGGGCCCTACGAGGAGCCGGGAACCGAGGTCAGGCCCGCAATCGAGGACGAGGAGCCCGACGAGCGCCGCCGCTCCGACACCGAGGAGCGGTCCGTGGAGGAAGAGGGCGAGGAAGACCTCTGGTTCGAGAAGGGCCCGCCGAAGGATTTCGACTTCGACGATGATTAATCGGGTCGCGCTAGTCGCGCGCCCTCACACATACCCGCGAGTCCGGCTCGCCTCGACCACCCTCTCGACCCCGATCAGATAGGCCGCCTCGCGCAGCGAGATGCGCTCCTCTCTGGCGCGCGCGCTGACGTCCCGGTACGCGCGTCGCATGATCCCGCCGAGCTTGTCGTTCACCTCGCGCTCGGACCACCGGAAGTGCTGCAGGTTCTGGACCCACTCGAAGTAGGAGCAGACGACTCCGCCGGCGTTCGCCATTACGTCCGGGACGGTGTGGACGCCTTTCTCGTGGAGGATCTCGTCGGCCGCCGGCGTCGTCGGGCTGTTCGCACCTTCGATGATCATCCGGGTGTTGATCCGGTCGGCGTTGCCCTCGTGGATCATGCCGCCGAGCGCCGCCGGGATGAGCACGTCGCACTCGATCGCGAGCAGATCGTCGGGGCTGATGACCTCGGTCCCGGGGAACTCGGTGAGCTGGCCTCCTTCACGCAGGTGCGTGGCCAGCTCGTCGGCGTCGATTCCTCCGTCGCTGTGGATCGCGCCCGTCGCGTCGGAGACGCCGACCATCTTGGCGCCGAGCTGCTGGAGGATGCGGGCGGCCCAGGAGCCGACGTTGCCGTAGCCCTGGACGACGAAGGTGCACTCGGCCGGCGTCAGCCCGATCTGGGGCGCGGCCTCGCGGAACATGTAGACGCAGCCGCGGCCGGTCGCCTGCTCCCGCCCATAGGAGCCCTCGAGGGCGATCGGCTTGCCGGTGCAGATCGCGGGCGTGTGGCCGTGGAGCTTGCCGTACTCGTCCATCAGCCAGGCCATCACCTGCGCGTTGGTGTTGACGTCCGGGGCGGGGATGTCGCGGGTCGGGCCGAGGACCTTCTCGATCTTGTCCATGAAGGAGCGCGCGATCTGCTGCACCTCGGAGCGATCGAGCCGGTCGGCCGGGCAGTTGACCCCACCCTTGGCGCCGCCGAAGGGGACGTTCGCGACCGCCGTCTTCCACGTCATCAGGGAGGCGAGGGCGCGGATCTCGTCGACGTCCACCTCGGGGTGGAAGCGGATGCCGCCCTTGTAGGGACCGCGCGCGCCGTTGTGCTGGATCCGGTAGCCGGAGTAGGTGTGGATCTTCCCGTCGGAGAGCTTTACGGGGATCTGGACGGTGACCTCGCGGTATGGGGTCCAGAAGACCGTGCGGACGTCGTCGGGCAGCTCGAGGCGCTCGACGGCCCGGTCGAAGTAGTAGCGGACGATCTCGAGGTTGGATACCTCGGCGTGCTGGCCGGGCTTCGGCTGGCCCTTGGCGGCCGCCGTCTCCCTGGCCTGATCGACGGCCGTGGGCGACTTGTCGGTCCCCTGACGGTTCCCCGCCGATTCACCTCGCTTGGCCCTGGTCGCCATCACCACTCCTGTTTTGTGGGGACGCGCCGCCAGGCGCGACCCTTTGTTCAGGCCGGCGGAGCCAGTCTCTCACAGCCCGATTCGCACGGGAATGGGCATGCTCGGCCTACAATCGGCCACCCACGGGGCCATAGCTCAGTTGGGAGAGCGCGGCGTTTGCAACGCCGAGGGCGCGGGTTCGAGTCCCGCTGGCTCCATTCCCGGACGCTTGACGAGCACCGGTCGCTCGTCCTGCCATAAACGGCGATCCACTCGATCATGGCGGCGGTGTACTGCTTGGTCCGCCTGACTTTGCCATTCGTGAGCGAGTGTGATCGGGTCCGGACGACCACGAATCTCCCGTTCGACTTCGTGTATTTGACCTGCACCCGCTCGAGCCGGCCGGCGCGAACAAGGCCACGGGCCGCCGGTGGAGCGATCAGGGCCCCGGCCCGGTGTAGCCGTCCAGGTAGCAGGGGCTCGGGCCGCAGACGTCGATGATCCGGCTGAGGCCGTTCGGCTGCAGGAACTCCGAGATCTGCGTCCGGGCGGTCACCTGCTCGCTGGCATCCGGGCCGTGCGGGTCCACGCCGGGACGGTTCGGGGTGTTCGTGATCGGCGGCGGCGGAGTCCCCTTGACCACGCCGTTCTCGGTCCGCAGCGGCCCGACGTCCCAGACCTCGAGCATCGAGCCGGAGAAGGGGAATCGCTGGATCCGTGGGATGCCGAAGAACGGGATCTCCGCGGTCGAGCGGCCCGGATCGAGCGCGGGCTCGCGGAGCTGCGCCCCGATCGTCCGTGCCTCCACCTCGGTCGCAGCATTCGGAACCTGGTGGTCGCCGAAGGCCTCATCGAGGATGACCTGGTGCGGGGGCGTGTGCGGGAGCGGATCGCTGGTCATGTGATGCGCGTAGCCGTTTGCGTCGCCGCGATCCCAGAGCGTCTGCACCAGCGAGAGGATCAGCGGCCGCTCGAGCTCGTCCGGGTAAGACGGGTAGAGGACGGCTGCGAACTCGTCGAAGTCCACGCTCCGCGGCAGCATGATGCTGTAGTTCATTCCGGGAACTCCGAGCGCGGCGCGGGTGAAGTCGGGCGAGAGCGCCGTCAGCGCCCCGCCCTCGATGCCTCCCTGGCTGCCGCCGTTGTAGTAGAGGTGGGAGCTGTCGACGAGCGGCGCACCGGAAAGGCGGAAGGCCGGACTGGCCAGGAACCCCGAGTCGTTGTCGAGCAGCCGGCCCAGATAGATGAAGTTGACGTACGCCTGCTGCATGCGATCGGGAATCGAGGAGAACCTCGACAGGTCCTGGAGCACGCCGATCGCATTCGGCACGTCTCCCTCCGCCATCCCGACCCAGTCGGTCGCGCACATGACGAAGTCGTGCTCGGCCGCCAGATCCACTCGTGAGGACGAGTCCACCTCGTCCGCGCTCCCGAACAGGCCGTGGCCGTAGAGGAGCGGCCTGCCTGGCTGCGTCGCTGCGCCCCGTGGGATGTTGCAGACGAAGCTCGCCTGCATCGTGTTTCCCGGCAGGCGGGTCGGCAGCGGATTGCTGGACGGACTGTGGAGGAACTTCGACCCCGGCGGGCACCCGGGCTGATCCAGGTAGCACGGGACGGTGTAGGTGCCCGCTACGCGTCTCAGGAGCCGGTCGCTCTCACCGGCCTGACAGCCGTTCGACCCACAGGGCGCGAAGTCGGTGACCTGGCCGACCTGGAACGGGGGAGCGCTGCCCTGCACGACGTTGTCGCCTGGCGTTCTGTCCCCGAGTTGGGCGAGGGCGTCGTTGCGGATGTGGAGCGCGCGCTCCGAGAGGTTGCGTTCACTCGCGACGGTGAAGTCCCAGGCCAGATAGAGGCTCTTCCGCTTGATGTGGGACTTCTTGAGCGTCCTGAAGATCCAGTCGAAGTGCTTGCGGCGCTCCCTGACGGCCGGAGCCTTGTCATGCCGGCGGTCACGGAGCGCCCTGAAGTACGGCTGCGCCTCGATCTTGTGGCCGGTCGAGTCCCTGAGATGGCGCAAAGCGACGATGTAGTGGCCGCCCTCGCTGAGGTTGACCGCCGGGTGGATCTCGAGGGCCGCGTCGGCCGGGTCGCCGGCCAGGGCGTCGACCTCCGCCCAGATCAGCTGCCGCCGGTGCGTGCGGCGTTGATCAGCACGATCGCCTGGTGCCGCTTGAAGGATCGCTGCAGATTGTTCAGCGTGGGAGCTCCGGTGTTCTGCAGCGCCTGCTGGGTGTCGAGCCCCGGGACCTTGGTGACGATCGGTGAGCCCGGGCTGAAGCCGTCGTTACGGTTGAAGTCGCTGACGTCGATGTGCTTTCCGGCGGCGTTCTCCGGAGTGGATTCCGGATCGAGATCGAGGCGGCGTCCCGTGTCGGTGGCGCGGTCCGGGACCGTGAAGAAGTCGTTCGGCCATGGGTAGAGGCAGACGGACGGATCGAGCGGATCGCACTTGTGATGGACCACGTGACTTCCGTGGTGGCCGTTCCCCTTGTCCTGCCCATGCCCTCCCTGATGCTGCTCTCCGGCCGCACCAGCGGCCCATGCCCCGGTCGCTGCCAGCAGCGCGCAGACAGCGCCGATCCCGCCGATCGACTTCATGCTCATCCTGACCTCCTGGCCTAAACGAGAAGACCTAGGCCGTGGCTACCCCGTTGGCCGTGCGAGCAAGCATCAACTTCTCGGTGATTCGCAGTGAGGGATCACGAACACGCGCTCCGGTGCAGGGATGCTCAGTAGAAAGCGCACGTGCTGGCCAGCACGAAGAGGACCGCCACAGGGCAGATGACCAGGCCGACCAGCGCTGCGATCCATCTGCGCAGGAGCAGAGCGCCCACGGCGGCCGCCATGGCGCCGATCGCCGTCACCGCCGCGACCGAGTCGATGGGATTGGTCCAACCCGGCGGGCTCGCGCTGGCGTCGCACCCCGGCTGAGCCAGCACGAAGACGAAGGCGAACAGGCAGGTGAGCGCCGTCAGCCCGACCGTGATCAGCGAAAGCCACGACGCCAGCTCCTCCATGCGCGAGCGCCGGATCTGCCCCGCGGTCCCGATGTCAATGACGCGCTTGCCCGCCTGGACGAACATCCCCCTGATGCCGCCGGAGGGGTCCTGCTCCGCCCAGCCCTCCGAGCGGCCGAACAGGGTGCCGGCAGCGGCCGCGACGAGCAGCACCACCGGCACCATCAGCGTGGGGCCGGGCGGAGGCGCCATCGAACTGCCGTCGGTGGCGAGCAGCAGGACCACCACCCCGATCCCCAGCCACACTCCGGTCACCCCCAGGTTGGTGAAGATCCGTATCCACTCATTGCGTGGGCGCGACCGCAACCTGAAGGCGACGCTGAGCGCCACGATCGCCAGGATCGCGAACGAGTAGACCCAGGCGCGCGAGTTGAACTGGTCCTGGAGCGGCTCGGCGGCACGGTCTCGCGCCAGCTGCTCGTTCAACCTGGCGTTGCGGCAGGCGGCGTCCGACTCGCGGCAGGCCGGTCCCATGTCGGGAAGCCGGGACTCGGCGTGAACCAGGTCGGCGGTGGCAAACCCCAGAATGAGCGCGCAGAGCGCCAGGCACGCGAGCGTCCCTGGCGACGGCACGCCGCGTGGCGAGCCGGTCAACCCTTTGAGGCGCTCCCGCACCCGGGCCGCTCAATCGTTCGGCGGCGGTGCGACGGGGGCGGTGGGCGCCGCCGGCGCGATCGCCCCTACCTCCTCGAACCCGGCCCGCAGCAGCGCGGGCACTTGGGTGAGCGGGCTGGGGGAGTGCAGGAGCACGAGGCCCAGATGGTGGCTCCCCAGCCGCGCCGTGGTGACGTAGCAGCTGCCGGCGGCATCGGTGAAGCCCGTCTTCAGCCCGGTCACCTGGGCACCTGGGACGCCGATCCCGTGCTGCAGGAAGTAGTGGTTGTTCGTCAGGTAGAGATGCCTGCCCTTGATCGGGAAGCTGGGCTTCGCGTACCTGGTCTGCGCGATCTTCGCGATTCGCTTGTTGGTCAGGTCAGCCCGGGCAAGCGTGGCCAGGTCGCGCGGGCACGAGTAGTTGCCGCGGTCCCGCAATCCGTTCGGGGTGGTGAAGTGCGTGCAGGAGAGCCCCATCGCCCGCGCCTGGGCGTTCATCTCCTTGATGAAGCGGGGAACGTTCCCACCCTCGTGCTCGGCCAGCGCGACCGCCGCGTCGTTGGCCGAGATCAGGATCAGCGCCTTCAGCAGCGCGTCGAGCGGGACCCGACGGCCGCGCGGCAGCAGTCCGGTGGCTGAGCCCTGGGTGTTCGCCGCGTTGCGGCTCACCTTCACCCGCGCGGTCGGCGGATCGGCCCGCGCGATCATCAGCGCGGTCATCATCTTCGTCAGGCTTGCGATCGGGCGTTTCAACCCCGGATTGCGCTGCCAGAGCACTTCGCCGCTCTTCACGTCGAAGAGGATTCCCGCGACCGGCGGGTCCTTGAACCGGAAGTGGACCGGTAGCGGTCCGGTCACCGACTGCAGGGCGAATCGCGCGTCGTCCGGACGCTTCATCTTGGCGAGGTCGGCCCTGAGGCCGCCGGCACGCCCCTCGATGGGCGGTTTCGAGTCGCCCCGGATGCCGTTAGCTCCCTCGCCTCCGGCGGAGGACAGCACCCGGTTGCTGCTCGTCGACTGGGTGTCGCCGTTGCCCGCCTCCTCGGGCCAGATGGCGATCGCGATCAGGGCGATGGCGCCGAAGGCGAGCAGCAGCCCCACGATGGCCGCGACCCGCTTAATCATCGGGCGGGTTGCGGAGCGCGCCGATCAGGCCCGTTGCGATCATCCCGATGATCAGCAGCGAGATCCCGTAGAGGATGATCGCCCCGATATCTCCGTAGGTTCGCAGGCGCAATCCGGTGTCGACGATCACGTAGATCGTCACGACCGCGAAGAACCCGCAGAAGATCAGGCCGATCAGCAGCAGCACGTTCCGGAGGTCTGGGTCCAC
This sequence comes from Solirubrobacterales bacterium, assembly GCA_036520315.1. Classification (GTDB taxonomy): domain Bacteria; phylum Actinomycetota; class Thermoleophilia; order Solirubrobacterales; family 70-9; genus DASUPK01. The sequence continues at coordinate 9,503 of DATDJZ010000092.1, forward strand.
TAGTAGACGGGTAATCGCGGTGGTTCTTCTCCGCCTCTCCGGCCGGAGATGGCAAGCATGACCGCAGCGACGGCCAAACCGAAGACGAACCCGCCCACGTGTGCGAAGTAGGCGACCCCCTCACCGCCTCCCGGATCGACCGCGACCTGTCCCAGGGCCGGGACGAACTGGAGGACGAACCAGACCGCGAGCAGGATCAGCGCCGGTATCTCGACCAGCGTGACGAAGAAGATGATGAAGATCAGGGTCAGCACCCGGGCCTTGGGGAAGAGCAGGGCGTAGGCTCCGAGCACCCCCGCGATCGCTCCGCTCGCGCCGATCGTGGGGGCCGTCGACGAAGTGTCGATCAGAGCCTGGGTGTAGACGGCGATCAGGCCCGCCAGCAGGTAGAAGAGCAGGAACTTCACCCTCCCCAGCCGGTCCTCGATGTTGTTGCCGAAGACCCAGAGAAAGAGCATGTTCCCCGCGATGTGCAGGAAACCTCCGTGCATGAACATCGAGGTGAACAGCGTCTCCCACCAGGGTGCCTCGTTGATCGTGATGGGCTGCGCGCCGGGGTTCTCTCGGCCGATCGCCACGGCCCGGTCGTAGTCCCTGGTCCCCGGACACACCACGCCGGCCTCCAGCTGCCCCTGGGACTCCGCCACCGCGCCCACCGCGCAGTCGCGAGAGTCCATGTGCGCGATGCGGTACGGAATCGCGCCGTACTCGAGCGAGCTCTGGTCGATGGAGCCGAAGCCGACCTGGTCCAGCGCCTCGTCAGTCGGGAAGTTGAGCTGCCAGATGAAGACCACGACGTTGATCACGATCAGGGCGACCGTGAGGACCGGGAAGCGCGCGGTCGGGTTGTTGTCCTTCAGCGGCAGCACCGGCCGGGCCGAACACTAGCCGCGGTGTCTGCCTAGCGGGCCCGCTTCGTCGTAGGGGGTATCTCGTCGCGCACCGCCGGCAGCTTCGCCGACCGAGGGGGCGGCAGCGCGATTCGGCCGCCCGAGCCGGCCGTCACGGCGCCGCCCTTGGTCCAGCGGACCGGCAGCGGATCGCCCTGCAGGAGCACGGGCCAGGTGGGCACGTCGAGGTTGCCGGTCTGCGGCAGCCCGTGGGCTGCCTGGAAGGAGAAGACGGCCGCCTGGGTGGAGGCCTGGTAGTAGCCGGTGATCGGCGCGGCGTAGCCGGCCCCGGCGAGCAGTTGCTGCGCCCAGGCGACGAAGTCCCCCTTCGACCCCAGGCGGAGGAACGGATAGCTCGGATAGGGCGTCACGGCTGCGGGGGAGACGGGGACGCCCACGGCCCGCCACTGGCGCTTGCCGGCCGACTGCCAGCTCCACCAGCTGACCCCGTCGAACCCGTGCGCCATCGCCAGCGCCCTGAAACGCTTGATCTGCCCAGCCTTCGGGTTGTTGTAGACCTGACCGAGCGGATCGATCTGCCGCTTGTAGATCCGGTTCCAAACCCAGGTGTGGGTGTAGCCGGTGTCGACGGTGGTGCCGATGTCCTTCCAGTAGAGCTGCGGCACGTTGTACTGCGCGCCGCCCGGCCCGAGGAACACTGAGTAGGGCAGGGCGGGGTGATAGTCGACGTAGGGGAAGCTGGCGAGACCGATCGGATAGTCCGTGCCCACCATCGACCGGAGCATGCTCATGTAGGTCGAGGCCTGCGGGTAGCGACCCTCGTACTGCCCCTCGACGTCCATCACCAGGCAGTCGGCGCCGCGGTCCACCGCTGCGGCGCCGACACGCGCCTCCTTGCCCGGCTTGCGGCCGTAGATGAACTGCCAGGCGCAGACATTGAGGCCGCGCGCGTGGAGACGGCTGACCAACGACGAGGAGAACTGGTTCCAGTAGGTGGTGCCGTCGCCGGACTTGATCAGCACCGTCTCGATCCCTCGAGCGTGTGCCCGCTTCGCGATCTTGCCGATTTTGCCGTGCGAGGAGCGGCTCACGTACCAAATCCACATCCCGTCCCCCGCAAGGGGGCTCTTGGGCTTGTCGCCGGTATCGGTCGTTGGCGGCGAGCCGGCTGTTTGCGAGAGCGCCCCGCCGCTCAGCGGGCCCGCCGCGAGTGCCACAAGCGCGGCGGTCGCGAGCGCGGCGGCATAGAGGTTTCTGCGTCGGCGGAAACGCATGGTGCGAGGCTACGGAGACCCGAAACACGCCTCCGCCGGGAAAGGTGCGTTCGGTCAGCCCGACATCAAGCGGGTCATGCTGCCGCGTGCCCTCGCACACCCGGCAGCTGCTCGTCGGCGTGGTAGGAGCTGCGGACCAACGGCCCGGAGGCCACCGACTCGAAGCCCAGCCCGTAGGCCGCTTTCTCCAGCGCCGCGAACTCATCGGGATGCCAGTAGCGGTCCACCGGCAGGTGCCTCTCGGTCGGCCGCAGGTACTGCCCCACGGTCAGCACCTGTACCCCCTGTTCGCGGAGGATCCCGAAGGCTTCGACCATCTCGTCGAACTCCTCTCCCAGTCCGACCATCAGACCGGACTTGGTGACCACCCCGTCACCCGCCATCTCCTTCGCCATGCGCAGCACCCGCGCCGAGCGCATGAAGTCCGACCCGCGCCTGGCGATCGGATAGAGCCGCGGGACTGTCTCGACGTTGTGGTTGAAGACGTCCGGCCGCTCGGCGATCACCTTGGCGAGCGGCATCTCCTGACCGCGGAAGTCGGGGGTGAGGACCTCGACCTTGCAGCCCGGCGCCATCCGGCGGATCGAGCGGATCACGCCGACGAACGCGCTCGCGCCGTAGTCGGGAAGGTCGTCGCGGTCGACGGAGGTGATCACGGCGTGCCGCAGCCCCATCCGCTTCACCTGATTGGCGACCCGGAGCGGCTCGAGCGGGTCGTGCCAGGTCGGCTTGCCCGTCTGGACGTTGCAAAAGCCGCAGCGGCGGGTGCAGACGTCGCCGAGGATCATGAAGGTGGCGGTGCCGCGCTCCCAGCACTCGCCCACGTTCGGGCAGTTCGCCTCCTGGCAGACCGTATGCAGGTTGTCCTTCTCGATCGCCTTCTTCAGGCGCCGATAGGTCGGTCCACCGGGCGCCGGGACCTTCAGCCAGGGCGGCTTGCGGGAGCGAAAAGCGACCTTGCCCTTCTCGTCCTGCGCCTGACCGCCCGGGTTGGCGCGAGAGCGGGTGACGTGAAGTCGCTCGAAAGTGTCGGCTTCCTGCCCCATAGCTCCTACCGTACCGAGACCGGTTCCCCTGCCAGCTCGGCCAGGACCAGTGGGTCGGTGGGCACGGGTTCGCGCCCGTAGATCTCACCGAAGCGCTCGCTCACCAGGTCCATGTAGGCGTCCATGTTCACCTCCGAGCCCAGCTCGCGGCAGAGCGAGGTCATCCGGACGCCCTCGATGCCACAGGGGACGACCCACTCGAAGGGCTGCAGGTCGTTGTTGACGTTGACGGCGAAGCCGTGCGTGGTCACCCCGCGACTGACGTGCACCCCGATCGAGCCGACCTTCCGTCCTTCCGGTGGGCCCCCGCCGGCCCAGACGCCGGTCAGCCCCTCGATCAGCTCGGCGTCGATGCCGTAGGCGGCAAGCGAATCGATCATCAGGCGCTCCAGGCGCCCGACGTATTCCTGGACGTTGTCCCCGTAGGGCCTCAGGGAGACGATCGGATAGCCGACCAGCTGCCCGGGCCCGTGGTAGGTGACGGCGCCGCCGCGGTCCGTCTCGCAGATCTCGATCCCCTGCATCCGGTACCAATCCTCGCCCATCCCGAGCTCGCCGGGCTGGGTGCGGCGGCCCTTGGTGTAGACGGGCGGGTGCTCCAGCAGAACCAGCACGTCGGGGACGCGGCCCGCCTGGCGGGCAGCCTCGACCCGCCTCTGCAGGGCAAGGGCCTCCTCGTAGGGGACCAGCCCGAGGCGCACGATCAGGATCTGATCCATGTCCACAGTCTCGCGCATCAATCCGCTCCGCCGGCGGCGGCGCCCTTCTGACCGGGGGGCCAGAACGGCCACTCCTCGAAGTGAAAGCAGAGCCCAGCCTCGTTCAGCCGGACGATCCAGAGGTCCCGGTACTCCTGCTGCTGTCGATGATCCCGGTCTCCCTTCTCCTCGGGTGCCCGGTACCTGACCTCGATACGGGCGACGCCCGTATCGGCCTCGACGGCGACGACCTCGCTCGACATCTCGAAGTCTTCGTCGGGGCTGGACCTCTCCGCTTCCCACATCTCGGCGATCGCGGCCAGCCCTCGATGCGGGTTCTCGAAGGGGGCGGTGGAGTAGCTCGCGTCCTCGGCGAAGAGCTCCGAGAGCACGACGGTGCCGGGCGTCCGCCAGGCGCGCTCATATCCCCGGAGCCACTCGGTCAGCTGCGCGCGGTCCACGGGCCGCGCGAGCTAGACACCAGCTGCTTGTGCCGGCGGCGTGAGTTCCCGCGCGGCATCCAGCCGCTCCTCGGCGAGCGCCCTCGCGGCCGCCAGGGGCGTCACGGACCGCGCCTCGGCCTCCCGGAACACCTGCCCGAGGGCCTCTCCGATCCCGTCCACCAGCAGGTCGAGCCGCTCCCCAGCCAGGGAGTGAACCTCGCCGTAGACGCTGATCAGACCCCCGGCGTTGGCGATGAAGTCCGGCGCGTAGAGAACGCCTTGCTCCGCGAGGCTTGCCGCCAGCGAGCGCTCCGCCAGCACGTTGTTGGCTGCGCCGCAGACGATCTCGCAGCGAAGGCGATCGATGTTGTCGCGGTCGATCGTGCCGCCGAGCGCGCACGGCGCGAGCACTTCGCAGTCGGTGGTGACCGCATCGGCAGGATCGAGCCAGGTGGCCCCGAGGGCCTCCGCTACCTCGCGCTTGCCAGGATCGATGTCGGAAACCGCCAACTCGGCACCGTCAGAGGAAAGGCGCTCCGCCAGGCGGGAGCCGACATGGCCCAGCCCAACCACGGCCACGCGGCGACCGGCCAGGTCGTCCGTTCCGTAGCGATGCACACAGCTCGCTCGGATCGCGGACTCAACGCCGCGTGCCGTGATCGGACTGGGATCCCCGGACCCGCCGGAGTCAATCGGAAGGCCGGCGACGTGCTCCGTGCGCTCCCGGATGACGACCATGTCGTCTGTGCCCGTGCCGACATCCTCCGCGGTCACGTAGCGGCCCTCGAGCGATTCGACGACGTCGCCGATGTCGAGCATCAGCTCACGTCGCTGGTCCCCGCGGGGCTCCTGCTCGGGCGGCACGCAGATCACTGCCTTCCCGCCGCCGAGGTCCAGCCCCGCCGCCGCGGCCTTGTATGTCATCGCCTCTGAGAGCCGGAGGCCGTCGGCGATCGCATCGCCCAGCGCCTCGTAGCGCCACAGGCGCAGCCCGCCCAGGGCGGGGCCGAGCACGGTCGAGTGGATCGACACCACGATGTAGATGCCGCTGCGGCGCCCTCGGCGGACGACCACTTCCTCATGCGCTAGCAGGCTCATCGCTCCCACTCCTCGAGGCGGCTCTTGACCCCGGACAAAAAGCGCGCCGCCTCCGCGCCGTCGAGCGCCCTGTGGTCCCAGGACATGCAGAGGTTGGTCATCGGTCGGACGGCGATTGCCTCCGATTCGTCATCGATCACGACCGGCCGCTTGACCACCGCCTCCAGGTCGAGGATCGCGACCTGCGGCTGGTTGATGATCGGCGTCGCCAGCACGGCCCCGAACTGGCCGGGGTTGGTGATCGTGAACGTGCCCCCGGCGACGTCGTTGGGCTCCAGCTCTCCGCCGCGAGCTCGCTGGGCAAGCCGCCCGATCTCGCTCGCCATTCCCTCGAGGCTGAGCCGCTGTGCGTGCCGGATCACCGGAACGATCAGCCCGGAATCGAGTGCGACCGCGATCCCAAGGTTGACGTCGTCGTGGTAGACGAGCTCGTCGCCGTCGATCGAAGCGTTCAGGATCGGGTGGCGGTCCAGCTCCGCGACCACCGCGCTCGCCACGAAGGCGAGGTAGGTGAGCGGCACCCCACGGCGCTTCATCCCCTCCTTGAGCCCGCGGCGCGTGGCCACGACGCGGTGGAGGTCGACCTCGACGATCGTCGTGCAGTGCGCCGAGGTGCGGCGGCTCTCGAGCATGTGCTCCGCGATCCGCCGGCGCATCGGCGTCATCGGCTCGCGGCGCTCGCCGGGGAGCACGTCCTCGGCCGGCGCTGCTCCGTTGCCGGCCCGCGCCGGCGCAGGGGTCGGGGCCTCCGTCTCCGGTGCCGTATCGGGCTCCTCCGGCCGATATGGAGACTCGATGTGCAGGGGCCGCTCTGCCTCGGCGGGCTCGGCTGCCGGCTCCGCGGTCGTCTCGCCTCCGGACTCGATCAGGGCGACGAGATCGCGCTTGCGGATCCTCCCGCCGATGCCGGTGCCCTGGACCTGCGAGAGGTCGATGCCGTGCTCGTCGGCCATCCGGCGGACGACCGGTGAGTGGAAGCCGGACCGATCTGCCTCGCCGTCGCCGGACCTCGGCGCGGGAGGAGCCTCGGCCTGAGGGGCAGCCTCCGTGGGCTGGGCCGGCTCGGGCTCATCCTGATGCTCCTCGGGATGAGGCTCACCCGGCCGCGCGCTCGCGTCCAACTCGGCGAGCGGCGTGCCCACGTCGACCGTGTCGCCGGGTTCGACCAGGATCTTCGCCAGCCGTCCGGCCGCCGGTGAGGGGATCTCGACATCGATCTTGTCGGTGGTCACCAGGCAGACGGTCTCGTCGCGCTCGACCCAGTCGCCGGGCCGCTTCGACCATTCGACGATCGTGCCCTCTGCGACCGAGACCCCCATCTGGGGCATGACGATCTCAACCGTTTGCGTATCAGTAGGCGAGGAGCTCACGGCAAGCCTCCTTCATGTCGTCGAGCTGCGGCAGCACCGCCTGCTCCAGCGGGGGACTGAACGGGATCGGCACATCGGGTGTGGTCAGGCGGCGGATCGGAGCGTCGAGCCACTCGAACGCCCGCTCAGAGATCAGGCTCGCCACCTCGGCCCCGACCCCGCAGGAGCGGGTCGCCTCGTGGGCGATCAGGACCTTGCCGGTCTTCTCAGCGCTTCGCAGGATCGCCTCGGTGTCAAGCGGATTGAGCGTCCGCAAGTCGATCACCTCGATGTCCTCGTCGAGCTCCTCCGCCGCCTGCAACGCAAGCGGCACCGACGAGCCGTAGGCGAAGACGCTCAGCTCTCCGCCCTCTCTGGCGACCCGGGCCTCGCCGAGCGGGACCGTGTGATCTCCCTCAGGCACCTCGCCCTTGACATGCCGGTAGAGCCCCTTGTGCTCGAGGTAGCAGACCGGGTTCGGATCGCGGATCGCGCTGACCAGCAGGCCCTTCGCGTCCTCCGCGGTCGCCGGTGCCACGACCTTCAGGCCGGGCGCCTGGATGAACCAGGCCTCGGGATTCTGGGAGTGGAACGGCCCGCCCGAGAAGCCGCCGCCCGAGGGGAGGCGGACCACCATAGGCACGGAGACGCCCTGGCGGTAGTGCAGCTTGGCGGCGACGTTCACCAGTTGGTCGAAGCCGCACGAGATGAAGTCGGCGAACTGCATCTCAGCGACGGGCTTCATGCCCTCGATCGCGGCTCCGATGGAGGCGCCGACGATCATGTTCTCGGCCAGCGGCGTGTCGAGGACCCGGTCGGACCCGAACTCCTCGATGAACCCGTCCGTGACCTTGAAGGCACCGCCGAAGGCGCCGATGTCCTCGCCGAGGCAGAAGACGGCCTCGTCGCGACGCATCTCCTCGCGCAGGCCGTCGCTGATCGCCTGCAGGTAGGTCATCTCGGCCATCAGGCGGCCCTCCCGTGCTCGGCGAGCGTGCCGCGGTGACCGTTGGTCGCTCGGGAACCGTCGCCGGAGCCGGCCGCCCCCTGGTCGGCCTGGCTCCAGCGTGACCACGGCGCCTTGCCGTCGCCGAGGGGCTCCCAGCTCTCCGCGAAGACGCCCTCCGTGGCGTTGCCGGGATCGGGCATCGGTGAGGCGACCGCCTTCTCGGCGCACTCGTCGACGTACGCCGCGACGGAGTTCCGAATCTCGTCGATCTGCTGCTGCTCGAAGCCGTGCTCCTCGGTGAGACGCCGGACGTAGAGCTCGATCGGATCGCGATGCGCCCACTCTTCGAGCAGCTCGTCCGGGACGTAGCTCATGTCGTCGTGTGCGCCGTGCCCGTGCATGCGCATCGTGTGGCACTCGATCAGGGTCGGACCCTCGCCCTCGCGGGCGCGTTCCGACGCGACTCGAGCGACCTCGAAGACGGCCTCGACGTCGTTGCCGTCCACGCTCACTCCGGGGAAGCCGTAGCTCTTCGCCCGCTGCACCGGATCGACGGCGAACTCGAGGTCGGTCGGCGTCGAGTAGGCGAACTGGTTGTTCTCGAGCACGAAGACGACCGGCAGGCGGTGGATGCCCGCGAAGTTCATCGCCTCGTGCCATTGGCCGTTGGCGGTCGAGCCCTCGCCGAAGAAGGTCATGGCGACCCTCGGCTCGGAGCGCATCTTGAAGGTGAGGGCAATGCCCGTCGCCACCTGGGCCATGTCGGGGAGCATGCTCACCATGCCGACGCAGCCGAGCTCGCGGTCGCCGAAGTGCATGTTCCCGTCCTTGCCGCCGGTGACGCCGCCGGAGCGGCCCATGTAGTTCGCGAGGTACCGGTCCGGGGTCACCCCCCGAACGAAATGAGCCCCGAGGTCGCGATGCAGGATGCACATCCGATCCCGGGGCGCGAGGACGAAGGAGGAGCCGACGCAGACCGCTTCCTGCCCGTGTCCGTCGTAGAAGGAGCCAGGTACCTTGCCCTGCTTGTAGAGGGCCAGCCCTCGCTCCTCGGAGAGTCGCATGAGCAGCATGTAGCGGAGGAGCAGGGCCCGGTCGTCGCGCGTCAGGGCATCGGTGCCCGCGCGCTCAAGCGAACGACTCGGGCTCGCGGCTTCGAGCTTCATTACGGTCCGCCTTTCTTCTCGCCCGCCCTCGGGATCGCCTCCGGCGAGCTAGTTCATTGCGGCTCCGGGATCAACCGGCGGGCCGCCTTCACGGACAACGGGCGGAGAGGGATCACCTCTCCTCCCTATGTGATGAACCGATCATACCCGTGGCCCGGGGCAGAAAACAGAGCTGGACGATTTCGCCCTGGATAGGGTTTCCGCAATGACCGACCCTCGGCTCATCGAGCTCTCCGGGGCGGATCCCGTGTCACACGACCCCGGTGTGACCGACCGCGAGGCGGAGATCGAGGGCACCCGCTGGGCACTCGTCGAATACTCGCCCGGCGCCGGGCGGGAGGGTTGGTGCGACGTTCCGCATGCGGGCTACGTCGTGAGCGGGTCGATCACCTACAGCTTCGAGGACGGTCGCGATCAGCTGATCGTCGGCGCGGGCGAGGGATTCGCCCTACCGCCGGCACCCCGCCACCGCGGTCGCAACGAGGGCGGGGAGGCCGCGCGGCTGTTCCTGATCGATGCCCTTCCCAGCGCCTAGTGCTCCTCAACTCCCTCGCTGAGAGGCAGCCCTAAGAGCGCCGCTTTGCGTGGAAAGCGGCGGTTTGTCTTCGGAGCGGTGGACATGAGAGCATCCGGCAATAACGGCTCCCGACGACGTCATCGAACGGTACGTAGAGGCCGTCTCGGCGGCGGAGGGGGATGCCGCAGCGGCCTTGACTGCTGACGACGTCGTGATCGAGCTTCCCGGTGGCAACGTCCTCAACGGCAAGCAGGGCGCGCGGCAGTTTGCCGCCAAGCACGGCGAGATCGACGGTCAAAAGCGATCTGTCGAGCTCCGGTCCCTCGAGGCCCGCGCATCAAGCCGGTTCGTCGCAACGCTCGAGATGAGTAACCGGGAGGTCGCGACGGGTGAGCTTCTCTATTCGATGGACGTCGGATCCGTGTTCGACGTACGTGACGGCCTCATCGCGCGCCATCAAGTTTTCCCGTCGCCCGACGAGGCTGCTGCGGCTGCATCTCAAGCGGAATCCTGAGCGGCTCGAAACCCGGCGATTTCCAGGAGTAGGGTCTGGCCCCCTGGCCCTCGACTCCACCGATGTCGTTTTTGGCGCAACTGGCGGTGTGGGCGCTGCCGTCGTTACCGAGCTCTTGCGCCGGGGAGGCGGCGTGCGAGCCGTGAGCCGCCACGGGCATGCACCCAAGGGAGCGGAGGGCGTGGCCGCCGATGCCGCCGACCCAGCTGACGCAGCCGCCGTGGCCGAGGGGGCGGGAGTCGTCTATCACTGCGTCAGTCCTGATTACACGCGGTGGCCGGAGCTCTTGCCCCCGGTCAGCCGTTCGATCCTTGGCGCCGCTGAGTCATCCGGCGCCAAACTTGTCTTCGCCGACAACCTCTACGCCTACGGCCCCGTCGACGGCCTGCTGCGGGAGGACCTGCCTGCGACCGCGAGCGGCCCCAAGGGGCGGACCCGGGTCGAGGTCGCCGCCGAGATGCTCGGCGCGCACCAGAAGGGCCTGGTGCGGGTGACGATCGGGAGGGCCTCGGACTACTACGGGCCCGGCGGCACGAACTCCACCGCCGGGGAGACCGTCTTCGGGCGGGTCGTGGCGGGCAAGCGGCCGCAGTGGACCGGGAAGCTCGACGTGCCCCACACTTTCCACTATCTGCCCGACATCGCCCGGGGGCTCGTCACCCTGGCGGAGCGCCCAGAGGCCGACGGTGAGGTCTGGCACCTGCCGGCCGCCGAGCCGCTCACCGCCCAGGAGTTCTTCGACCTCGTCTTCGACGCCGCGGGACGGCCAACGCCAGCGAAGGCTCAAATCATGGGCCCGTCGCTGCTCGCCGTGGCCGGCATCTTTTCGCCGATGCTCCGGGAGCTGCGCGAGACCGCTTACCAGTTCCGGCGACCGTTCGTCATCGACTCGTCGAAGTTCGAGGATGCTTTCGGTCGGCTCGAGCCGACACCCCATCGTGATGCGGTGGGGCGGACCGTCGAGTGGTTCCGCTCCCGCTGACTGTCGGTTGAGCATCGGCCCTTTTGCCCCCGAGGGCACAGAACGCCAAGTTGCCGCTTCCGCTTCGGACGAAAAGCGCCGGTCCGGGAATCACGCCCTGGGCGCCAACTAGAGAGCGAGCCCGAGGGGCTCCTCGAGCAGTTCCCTGACCCGCGCCAAGAAGATCGCGCCGTCGGCGCCGTAGAGAATGCGGTGATCGCAGGCGAGGGTGACGCCCATCACTCGGCGCGCCTCAATAGCGCCCGAGTCGGTGACCACGGGTTTCGCCTTCACCTCGCCGACGGCGAGGATGCCCGCCTGCGGAGTGTTGATCACCGCGGAGAAGTTCGAGATCCCGTACATGCCGAGGTTGGAGACCGTGAAGGTCCCGCCGGAGAGCTCCGGCGGCGTGATCTGCCCGTCGCGCACCCGCGCCGCCAGCGCCCTGGTCTCGCTCGCGATCCGGCGCAGGCCCTTCTGGTCGGCGTCGAAGACCGTCGGAACCACCAAAGCGTCCTGGGCGGCCACGGCGACGCCTACGTTGATCCGCGAGTAGAGCTCGATCCGCCCGTCGCGGTAGGCGCCGTTGGCGCGCGGGTGCTCGCGCAGGGCCAGGGCGCAGGCCTTGACGACCATGTCGTTGAAGGTGGGGACGACCTCGCCCTCCTTCGCCTGCGCCTTGAGCTTGGCCCGCCCTTCCACCGCCGCCGTCATGTCGAACTCGGCCTGCAGATAGAAGTGAGGCGCGGTCGCCTTCGACTCCGCCATCCGCCGGGCGACGGTCTGCTGGAGCTTGGTCAGCTCGACCACTTCGACGGCGCCCTTGGCGGTCTCGGGCTTCTCGGAGACACCCGGGGTCGGGCCCGCGGGGGCGGGCGCCGGAGGGGCGGCGGGTGGCGCGGCCGGGGCAGCTGGGGCGGCGACGCCTGAGGCTAGCGCCCGCTCGACATCGGCCTTCACGATCCGCCCAGCGGGCCCGGATCCGCTCAGGCCGGAGAGGTCCAATCCGCGGTCCCTGGCGATGCGCCTGGCTATCGGAGAGGCCTTGACGCGCCCGTCGCCCCCAACACCGGCTGGGGAAGGTGTAGCAGTGGGCTGAGCTGAACCCGGCGGTGGGGTCGGGGGCGCGGCCCCAGCGGGCTCAGCTGTTTCGGGGGGCGGGCTCACTGCGGCTTGGACAGCCGGGCGGTCCGTCGCCCCGCCGTTGCCCGCTGGGGACGTGGCCCCGGCACCGCCGCCGTTGCCCGAGACCACCTCTGAAGCGTCCCCCACCCGCGCGATGGGATCGCCGACGGGCAGCGTGTCGCCCTCCTGCGCCAGGACCTCGACGATGGTTCCGGAGAGATCCGACTCGTAGACCATGTTCGCCTTGTCGGTCTCGATCTCGACCAGCTCGTCCCCGACCGCCACCTCGTCTCCGACCCCCTTGAGCCAGCGCAGCACGGTGCCCTCCTCCATCGAGTCGGAGAGCCGGGGCATGACGATCTCGGCCATCAGCGGCTGCCCTCCAGTGTCTGGAGTGCAGCGCTGACCACGTTCTCGGCGTGCGGGATCGCCGCCTGCTCCATCCGCTTCGAATAGGGCATGTGCACGTCCGCACCGGTGACCCGCTCGACAGGCGCGTCGAGATAGTCGAACGCCTGTCCCTGGATCAGGGCCGCAAGGTTGGCGCCGACGCCGCCGTGCGGCCAGCCCTCCTCCACGATCACGACGCGGTTCGTCTTCTGCACCGACTTGACGATCGTGTCGAGGTCGAGCGGGCGGAGGGTTCGCGGGTCGATCACCTCGGCCTCGACGCCGTGCTCCTCGGACAGCGTTCGCGCGGCCTGGAGCGCAACCTCTGCCATCCGCAGGATGCCGACGATCGTCACATCGGATCCCTCGCGCCGGATCGCCGCCTCGCCGAAGTTGACCACGCCATCGCCGTTGTCCGGAACCTCGCCACGGACCCCGTAGAGCGTCTCGTGCTCGATGAAGATCACCGGGTTGTCATCGCGGATTGCCGCCTTCAACAGCCCCTTGGCGTCCGCCGGGGTGGAGGGGCAGGCGACGAGCAGCCCGGGGATCTGGAGGAACATCGCCTCGAAGCTGTGGGAGTGGGTCGGGCCGAGCTGGTGTCCGCCACCGCCCGGCATCCGGATCACCAGCGGCACCCGGACCTGGCCCCCGAACATGTAGGGGATCGCGGCGGCATGGTTGACGATCTGGTCCATCGCCAGCAGCGCGAAGTTGACGGTCATGATCTCGACGACTGGCCGCAGGCCCCCCATCGCGGCCCCGACGCCCATGCCGACGATCGAGTTCTCAGAGATCGGCATGTCGCGGACGCGCGTCTCCCCGAACTCGTCGAGCAGGCCCTCGGTCACCTTGAAGGAGCCCTGGAAGACCGCCACGTCCTCACCCATCACGAGGACATCCTCGTCCCGGCGCATCTCCTCGGCCATCGCGTCACGGAGGGCCTCGCGCATCCGCAGCGTCGCCATCAGTGCACGTCCTCCGGCCGAGTGTCCGGCTGGTCGCCCTCGGCCTCGCGGAGTTCCTCGTCCTCCGCGTACTCTGCACCGCGTTCGGCGAGTTGGCGGGCGCGCTCGGTGGCCGTGCGCTCCTCCTCGGCCGCGTGCGAGTCGGGCGAGCGCTCGTCGACGCCGTACCAACCGGGCACCTGGTCACCCAGCACGTAGAGGTCGTCGTAGAGCGAGTCGAGCGGCGGCTCGGGGGAGTCGTCGGCGAACTCGACGGCCTCCAGGACGGTCTTCTCGGCGTCGTCGCGCATCCGCTGGATCTCGTCCTCGGCGAGCACGTTCTCCTGTCTCAGGCGCCGGGCGAAGGTCTCGATCGGGTCCTTGCGTTGCCACTCCTCGACTTCTTCCTTCTCGCGGTAGACCTCGGGATCGGCGGCGGAGTGGCCGCGATAGCGGTAGGTGAAGGCCTCGATCAGGGTCGGCTTACGGTCCTCGCGCGCCAGGCGGATGTGCTCGGCGACCACCTCGCGCACAGCGAGCACGTCCATCCCGTCGACGCGCACCCCGGGCACGCCCAAGCCCTCGGCCTTGTGGGAGAGATCCGGCACCGCGGAGTGACGCTCGAGCGCCGTTCCCATCCCGTAGAGGTTGTTTTCGACCAGGAAGACGACCGGCAGGCTCCAGAGGGCCGCCAGGTTCATCGTCTCGCCGAAGTTGCCGGTGTTGCTGGCGCCATCGCCGAACATGCAGACGGTCACCTCGTCCGTCCCCCGGTAGTCGGAGGAGAGGGCCAGCCCGGCCGCCAGCGGCAGGTTGCCGCCGACGATCCCGTAGCCGCCCATGAAGCGGCGCTCGGCGTCGAAGATGTGCATCGAGCCGCCACGGCCGCCCGAGGTGCCGTCGACTCGTCCGAAGAGCTCGGCCATGACCCTCTTGGGGTCGGTGCCCCGGGCGACGGCGTGCCCGTGGGTGCGGTAGGTCCCGATCAGGTAGTCGTCTGGGCGCATCACCGAGGTGGTGCCGACGATCGTCGCCTCCTCGCCGATCGCCAGATGCAGGAAGCCGCCGGCCTTGGCTCGCTGGTACTGGCGCCCCGCCTCCTCCTCGAAGCGCCGGATCAGCATCATCAGGCTGAGCAGCTCGCGGCAGGTCGCCTCGTCGGGCAGCTTCAGGTCGGCTGCGGCGGGCGCCCCATCGGTGGATTCGACGGCGCCGCGGGCCGGTTTGGTCTTGCTCTGGGCCACGGGCTCAGCCTACTCCCGCCGCAAAAGCTGGTCGAAGAATCAGGCGCCCGCGGCTCGCACCGCGCGAATCAATCTCCGGAGGCGGCATGCGCCGCCTCCTCGAGGCGATCGTCGCCCCAGAACAGCTGGTCCCCTACAGCGACGGTCGGGATCCCCACCAGGCCGAGCGCGAGTGCCTCGTCGGTGGCCGCACGGAGCCTCTCCTTTACCGATTCCGTCTCGATGCCCTTCAGGACGGCGTTCGGATGGAGCTCGCACGCGGCGGCCGCGATCAGCACGTTGTCCACCTCGCTCATGTCCTTGCCCGCGGCGAACACCTGCCGGAAGCAGGCCAGGGAGAAGGAGACGACCCGACCCGATTCCTTGGCGTAGACGGCTGCACGGACCGGTCTGAGGCTGTAGTTCTCGATCGGCCAGCCCTTCGGATAGACCACCTCGGGCAGGCCCCGCTGATCGGCGCGCCGCTGGATCTCGGCGAAATGAGCCGTGCGTTCCTCCTCGAACGACCACGGCTCGCGTCCCGTCGCCTTGAGGATGTGCCCGAACGAGATCGGCTGCCATTCCGGTTGCTCGACTCCCGCCTCGGCGAACAAACCGCTGATCCGCTCAGCCGCGAGGTAGGAGTACGGCGAGCTGAAGTCGTAGTAGAAGGTGGCGCGCTCGCTCATGGCTTTCCGTCCCTGGTCGCCTGGGGGCTTTGCATGCCGGCCACCGCGTAGTAGACGGCCAGCAGGGCGATGATCACCAGGACAACGGCGGGGCTGATGAACGCGAAGGCCACGGCGACGCCGTAGATCGGATTGCCGATCAGAAACCTGACGGTGGTCCTGTGGATCTCCTCGTCGGTCAACTCGACACCGAGGAGCTCGCGGTGCCGCGTCATGTACGTCCAGAGGAGCCCGTAGGCCAGCGCCATCGCGAAGAAGGCGCCGCTGTAGACGGCTGCGGCGACCTCCTCATCCGCGCCGGACTTGAGGTGCTCGGCCAGCAGCGCCGTCGGAAACGGGATGAAGACCACCGTGAGCAGAAGCAGCAGGTTGAGGTAGAGGAGCGGCCGGTTGGCGCGGGCCAGGTGATCGAGGACGCCGTGGTGGTTCACCCAGATGATGCCGATCACCCAGAAGCTGACGAAGAACGCCGCGAACGAGGGCCACTCCTCCTTGAGCTCGTGCCAGAGGTGGTCCCCAGTCGGGACGTTCAGCTCGAGGACCAGCAGCGTGATGGCGATGGCGAAGACGCCGTCTGAGAAGGCTTCCAGACGGTTGGTGCTCAAGCGTGAATCGCCCACCCGTCGACTGCCCGCGCGCCGTCGAGCACGGCTTCCGACATCGTCGGGTGGGGGTGAATGATTCGCTCGAGCTCCGGATAACCGCCCTCGAGCGCCATCACGTTGCAGATCTCGCTGATCATGTCGCAGGCGATGTTCCCGACGATGTGGGCGCCGAGGATCTCGCCGTACTCGGGATCCCCGACGATCTTGACCAGGCCCGCTCGGTCGTCGTAGACCACCGAGGCGCCGGCGCCGCCGAGCTTGAACTTGCCGACCTTGATCTGGCGTCCGGTCTCCTTGGCCTGCTCCTCGGTCATGCCGACGCTCGCCACCTGCGGGTGGGTGAAGGTCGCGCCGGGGACCAGGTCGATGTTCACCGGCTCCGTTTCGTGACCGGCGGCGGTCTCGACGGCCACCACGCCCTCCTCCTCGGCCTTGTGGGCTAGCGCCGGGCCACGGACGAGATCGCCGATGGCGAAGATCCCGTCGGCCGAGGTCCGCTGGTACTCGTCGATCTCGATCTGGCCGCGTTCGTTGGTCTTCACCCCCGCCGCGTCGAGATTGAGCGGATCGGTGTCCGGGCGCCGGCCACCGGCGATCACCAGGTAGTCGGCCTTCACCTCCACCTCGCCCGCCTTCACCTTGACGCCCGACTTCTGCTCCTCGACGCTCTCGACCTTGGTGCCGGTCAAGACCTCCATGCCGTCCTTCTTGAACTGGCGCTCGACGACGCGGGCCATGTCCTTGTCCTCCAGCGGCAGGATCTGGTCGAGCATCTCGACCAGCGTCACGTTCGTGTCCAGTCGCGAGTAGGCGGAGGCGATCTCCGAGCCCGAGGCCCCGGCGCCGGCGACCACCAGCGACTTCGGCATCGATTCGAGTGAGTAGGCGCGCCAGGTGTCGATCACCCGGTCGGAGAAGTCGACCCCGGGGATCGGCAGTGCGACCGATCCGGTGGCGAGGACGATCGCCTTGGCCTGGTGCTCGTCGTCCCCCACCTTCACCTTGCCGCCCCCGGCGAGGGAGGCCTCGCCGTGCAGGAACTCGGCCTTGTTCTTGTTCCAGAGGAACTGGACGCCGTCCTCGAGCGTCTTCGAGACTGTGGCGCGGCGCTCCTGGAGCGCCTTCCAGTCGATCGAGGTGTTGCCGGCCTTGATGCCGAGGTCGGCGCCGTCCTGGGTCACGGTGGCGAAGATCTGGGCGGTGTGGAGAACCGTCTTGGCCGGAATGCAGGCGTAATTCAGGCAGCGGCCGCCGGCCTTGTCGCGCTCCACCACAGCGGTCTTCTGTCCCAGCTGGGCGGCTCGAATGGCGGCGACATAGCCCCCGGGGCCGCCTCCGATCACGATTACGTCGTACTGCGCCATCCGCGAGCGACTCTATCGGAGGGCATCAGGCGGCTTCGCCATGAAACGGGTTGCGCTGACGCGCACCCTCGCCTCCGCTTTACTCCGCTCCGGGCGAGCTCGGCATCTGGATCCGGGCCATCGCGCGGATCATGAAGTAGAAGAGTGCGCCCGATCCGAGCAGGAGCAGGGTCGTCCCGACGGCCTGCAGGACCGAGCTGACCACGACCAGGCCGAAGGCGCTGGCGAGCATCATCAGCAGAAGCAGCGTTTGGAAGCCGAGCACGGCCCAGTAGCGGGCCCGCCACATGCCGATCGCCATCGCCCAGAAGACGATCGCGAAGGCCACGAGGGGCGCGGGCCTGATCTCGCGATCGCCCGCCTCCACGCCGGCGATCGCTAGCACCGCCGAGACGGTGAAGATCACGGCGAGCACCGCGGCCACGATCGCCCCGACGGTAACCGCGCCGGGCCGCTCGCCCGGCTCCAGCGGCTCGAGCTTGGCGCGGGCCTCCGCGTTCCGCTCCTCGTAGCGGCGCGACATCCTCTCTTCGAAGCTCTCCGCGGGAGTCTGATCGCCGTTGGCCTGCGCCTCCCTGGCCGCCGCCTGCACTTCGACCGGCGCCGTCCGCTCCGAGGAGCGGCGCTTGCGCTTCTGCCGCTCGGCTCGCTTTCGCTCGCGGGCGCCGGTCACTCCCCCGATTCCTCACGTGCGGCCGGATCGACGGCGTCGAAGAGGGCGGTGGCGGCGGCCCGGGGATCAGCGGCGTCGCGGACCGCACGGATCACGCAGACCCGCTCCGCCCCGGCGGCCACCACCTCGTCCACGTTGCCCGGATCGATGCCGCCGATCGCGAACCAGGGGACCGGCGAGATCTCGGCCGCCGTCCGGACCAGCTCGAGCCCGGTCGCGGGGCGTCCCTCCTTGCTCGGTGTCTCCCAGATCGGCCCGACGCTGATGTAGTCGACGGGCCGGCTCGCGGCCGCCCCGATCTGCTCGGGGGAGTGGGTGGAGAGCCCGATGATCGCGTCGGGGCCCATGATCCGTCGTGCCTCCGCGGGATCCATGTCCTCCTGGCCGACGTGCACGCCGTCGGCGCTCAGCTCCATCGCCAGGTAGGGGTCGTCGTTGACGATGAAGAGGGCGCTGTAGGTGTTCGCGAGCCGCCGAAAGGTCCGCCCCGAGCGCTCGATCACTGTCCTGGGCTGTTCACGGTCTCGGAGCTCGACCATCCCCGCGCCGGGCGCCATCGCGGCATTGAGCAGGGGCTCCGGATCCTTCCCGTGCGGCAGCGCCTCGCAGACGAAGTAGAGCCTCGCCCAGCGCAGCCGCTGGCGGCGAAGATCGCCGATCGACTCGGGTGGCGCCATGCGCGGGGCGTCGGTCACGTCAGCGCCCAGCCTAGATCACGGATGACAGGGGTAGGATGAAGTTCTAACGGGAGCCCACCACGGGCTGAGAGGGCGGCTGAAGCGCCGCCGACCGTAGAACCTGATCCGGGTAATGCCGGCGAAGGGAGGTTGGAAGTCATTCAAGACAGGAAGAGCGGGTACGAGGCGATCTTCGTCGGCGCGGGCGTGATCGGACTCGCCTGTGCGTGGCGGGCCGCCCAGCGCGGCGCGCGGGTGTGCGTCCTGGAGCGCGACCGGCCGGCCGCCGGTGCGACCGGCGTCGCTGCGGGCATGCTCGCGCCGGTCGGGGAGGCTTCCTGGGGCGAGGAGAAGCTGCTCACCTTCAACTTCGCATCGCTCGACCGCTGGCCCGGCTTCGCCGCGCAGCTCGAGGGGGAGGCGGAGCTCGAGACCGGCTTCGCCCAGTCTGGGGCGCTTCACGTGGCCCTGGATCGTGACGAGGCCGAGGAGCTGCGCCGCCGCTACGAGCTACACCGCAAGCTGGGGCTCGATTCGGAGTGGCTCGCCGGTCGCGAATGCCGCCGACTCGAGCCGGGACTGGCGACGGCCGTTCGGGGCGGTGCCCATGTTCCCGGCGAAGCCAGCGTCGATCCGAGACGGGTGGTGGCGGCTCTGCTCGGGGCGCTCGAGAGGCGCGGTGTCGCCGTTCACTCGGGTGCGGAGGTGGTGGCGGCCGATCGCGACGGGAGCGGCTGGCGGGTCGGGACCGCCGACGGCCGGTCCTTCGAGGGGGCGAGTCTGGTGCTCGCCGCCGGATCCTGGTCGGGTCGGGCAGCGTGGCTGCCCGAGGGCGTCCCTCCCGTGCGCCCGGTGAAGGGCGAGATCCTGACCCTGCGCGGCTCTGCCGATGAGCCCGTCAGCGCCGGGATCGTCGCCGGGGAACGCGTCTACACGGTGCCCAGGGCGGATGGGCGGCTGATGGTCGGGGCGACGGTCGAGGAGCGTGGCTTCGACACCAAGGTCACCGCCGGGGGCGTCCACGAGCTGCTCCGCGAGGCGTACCGGCTGATCCCTGAGATCGCCGAGCTAGAGTTGATCGAGGCCACTGCCGGGCTACGTCCCGGCTCACCGGACAACGCGCCCCTGATCGGAGCCGGCGACGCCGATGGCCTGTTGATCGCGACGGGCCACTTCCGCAACGGCGTGCTCCAGGCGCCGGTGACGGCCGATTGCATCGCGGACCTGCTGGCGGGTGAGACCCCGCCCGTCGATCTCGGTCCGTTCTCGCCTCAGCGCTTTGCCGGGTGGTCGGCGCACTCCGCGGTGGAGATCGCATGAAGGTCGAGTTGAACGGAGAGGTGGTGGCACTGCCGGACGGCGCCGGACTCATCGAGGCGATCGACGCCTCGGGCGCGAACCCGGAGCAGCGCGGCGTGGCGGTCGCGATCGATGGCGAGGTGGTGCCTCGCAGCGAGTGGAGACGGACATCGCTGCAGGAGGGGCAGAAGGTGGAGGTGCTCGCCGCCATCCAGGGGGGCGCGGAGGACGGCTTCGACCTCGGCGGCCGCACCTGGGGCTCGCGGCTGATCGTCGGGACCGGCGGTTTCCGCTCGCTCGAGCAACTGGAGCAGGCCCTGATCGCCTCCGGGACCGAGATCGTCACGGTGGCGCTGCGGCGGGTGGATCCGGAGGCGGAGGGGTCGGTGCTGGACGTGATCCGCCGCCTCGGCCTCTTCGCGCTGCCCAACACCGCCGGCTGTTACACCGCGAGGGACGCGGTCCGCACGGCGAAGCTCGCCCGCGAGGCCTTCGAAACGGACTGGGTGAAGCTCGAGGTGATCGGTGACGACCGCACCCTCTTCCCGGACGCGGTGCAGTTGGTGGAGGCGGCCGAGACCCTGGTCGACGACGGCTTCACGGTGATGCCTTACACCAACGACGACCCGATCCTGGCCCGCCGGCTGGAGGAGGCGGGCTGCGCCGCGGTGATGCCCCTCGGCTCGCCGATCGGGTCCGGGATGGGGATCCGCAACGCGTACAACATCCAGATCATCGCGGAGCGCTCCGGGGTCCCGGTCGTGCTCGACGCCGGTATCGGTACCGCCTCGGACGCGACCCTGGCCATGGAACTCGGCTGCGACGCCGTGCTGCTCGCCAGCGCGGTCTCGCGTGCCGAGGACCCCGCTGGAATGGCCACCGCGATGCGCGCGGCGGTCGAGGCGGGCTGGGCCGCCCGGCAAGCCGGGCGCATCCCGCGGCGCCTGCACGCCGAGTCCTCGACTCCGCTGGAAGGGCGCCCGGAGCTGTCTTAGACGCCCGGGTTCGCCATCAAACGGGTTGCTCCTCGCTTCAACGTGAAACGGGTCGCGCCTACAGCGCGCCCTCGCATCTACCCTCGCATTAGGGGCGCCGCCGGCTCACCAGGCGGTCGACCGCCTCGCCGATCGAGCCGAAGACCCAGCCGACGCCATGCGCCGCGCGGTTCACGGCAGAGTCGCCGAGCGGCGCCGATGTGCGGTCCGGATCCGCGCCGAGATCGACCGCCGCTTCGCGGACGGCATCCAGGGTCGACTCGAGCCGGCCGGCCCATTCCTCGCAGAACCCCGCCATGTTCCGGTCACCTCGGGCGCGGGCGAGCTCGGCGAGGTGCCGGAGCAGGGTCGTCACGTGCTCCATGTCGAGCACCGCCGAGCGGACGACCAGTCCGGTGTCACCGCCCTGATCCACGAGGGCCGTCCGCAGATCCGCGATCCGTGCGCCCATGCCCTGGGCCGTCGGGCTGCCGTAGAGCCCGTAGCTCGCGGTGCGCGGGGCGAGTTCGGTCAGGAACACGGACGTCTCGGCGGCGCCGTCCGCAAGGCGCTCCCCCACGGCCGTGCCGTCAAGCGCCGACCCGACGCGCCGCCACCTGGTGACCAGCTGGCGGCAGGCCGCGTAGAGCTCGCGGTATGCCCGATGCTCGGCGGGATGGAGTGGTGTTCGCTCAGTCGCCAACCGCTCTGGATTCTGCACGGCGGAGCTCATTCAGGAGTTCAGGCGCCTGCGCACCCGCTTCAGGTCGCCGACCAGGAGCGCCATCGCATCGTCCCGATCCTCGGGATCGGCTCTCAGGATCGCGGACGGGTGCAGGGTGGGGACGGCGGTGCGCCCCAGCTTCGACTCCAGGAACTCGCCGTGGTCCTTCATCACCCGTGCCTTCGATCCGATCACG
>DATDJZ010000093.1:0-6025 GCA_036520315.1 Solirubrobacterales bacterium
CGAGCGGGAGGTCTCCCTGCGCTCGGGCCGGCGGGTCGCCGACGCCCTCCGCGAGCGCGGCTACCGGGTCGGTGAGCTGGACGCCGACCACCGGCTCGTCGAGACGCTCGACACCGGCGAGTTCGACGTGGCCTTCCTCGCGCTGCATGGCCGTTTCGGGGAGGACGGGACGGTCGCGTCGATTCTCGAGCTTCTCGGGATCCCGTACACCGGGTCGAGCTTCGACGCCAGCCGTCTCGCCTTCGACAAGCTGGCCGCCAAGTCGGTCCTCCGCCGCGCCGGCCTCCCGGTCCCGGCGGCGATCCCCCTGACCGAGGGGGCCCTACGTGAGCTCGGGGTCGGCACCCTGCTCGACCGCGCCATGGACGAGCTCGGCCTCCCCCTGGTGGTCAAGCCCAACCGCGGCGGCTCAGCCCTGGGGATTCGTCTGGTCGAGCGCCCCGACCAGCTCCCGGCCGCCCTCATGGCCGCCTTCGGCTACGACGACACCGTCCTCCTCGAGGAGCGCGTGGTCGGCACCGAGCTCGCCCTCTCGGTGGTCGATGGCCTCGCCACCCTGCCCGCGGTCGAGATCCGCCCCAAGGAAGGGTGGTACGACTTCTCCGCCCGCTACACCCACGGCGCCGCCGAGTTCCGGGTACCCGCCAACCTCGACCCACCCGCCGCCGACCACTGCCTCAAGGCAGCCCACGCCGCCCACCTCGCCCTCGGCTGCCGCGACATCTCCCGGGTCGACGCCATCCTCGACCCCGAGGGCATCTGCCGCATCCTCGAGATCAACACCGGCCCCGGCCTGACCTCCACCAGCCTGGTCCCCATGGCCGCCGACGCCGCCGGCCTCACCTTCACCGATCTCGCCGCCCACCTCACCGACCGCGCCACCGCCCGCCGCCCCCGCTGATCCCCAACGGCCCCCGAGGTCACAGGGCGCCGCGCTTGGTCGCCGACCGACGCTGACTCCCAGGCAATGCACCACACGCCGCCGACCTATTGAATGCGGGGTGGGAGCCCTTGGTCTGGAGCCGTAGGGTTCAGGGTGCCGGCAGGTCGCTCCACTACCATCGCTGCCGCCTTCGGGCTGGCTCAAGAACGGTTGTGTGGTCCTGCCGCTGCACCAGCTTGACCTTGCTGACGGCAGCAGGCCACCGCCACCTTCAGGCGTCACGCTTACGCGTCGATGCTTCACCGGGAAGGGGCTGACCCTGGTCGATCGGGATCTGGTCGCCGTGGCGGTGGATGACCTTCCACTCGCCGTCCTCGCGACGGTACACCTGGGTAACGCGCAGGGTGTACGGCTCGACCGGGACGCCGTCGACCGACACCGAGGTGTGCTCCAGCTCGACCGTGTAGGCCAGGTCGCCGCTGACCCCGGCGCCAGCAGCTCCACCCGCTGGTGGGTGCAGTCGGACCAGCGCGACGCGATCGAGCGGAAGATCCCGCTCACCTGCTCGGATCCGCTGCCGCTCATCGCGGCCCCGAACAGGGTCACCGGGTCCTTGATGGACCACATCGCCAGGCGCGGTCCTGGGTCGCCGTTGTGGATGGCCAGCAGTTCCGCGACCAGTCGGGGGTGGATCTCGGCGACGAAGTCGTCGACGTCGCTCATGGCCGCCTCCAGGAGCCGGGGCTTGGTCAGCTGCTGGCTCAGTATGCAGGCCATACGGGTGTTGGGCTAACTTGCCGATGTCCTGCGGTACTGGACCACCTTGGGTGCGGGTGAGGCCCTGCGCCCCCTGACCGACACGTCGCTGCCGACCCACTGGGCAGCCTTCACCCGCCGCCTGCCGCACCCGGCGACCCGACCCCTTCCCAGGCGTCGTGGTCCAGGTGACCCTCGGCGATAGCGATGCCGGTGTTGCGCACAGACAACTCGGCCGTCCATGGCCTGTCCGCAGGCGCAGATGATTGCCGACCAGGCCGCCCCTTAACCGATCGCGCTCCCCGCTGACTCCTGTCCGGCGATCGGCCCGCCGCCAGGCGGCACGATCCCGGCCCGAGCGCGACCGACCGACTTCCCTCCGACCCAAGCTCTCTCGGCACGACTCAGGCGCGGCCTTGCTCAAGTCCTCACACAGAAGCGGATGTTGCCGTTCGCTCTTCATGCACGACCTGCGGCCCACCCTCGGTCATGGTCGACGTCTCGGGCAGTTGCACGGTCCGCTGCTCGAGCCCGATGGCGTCGCAGATCCGCTGCAGGTCGTCCAGGGTGGCAAACTCGATCACCATCTTGCCCTTGCGCTTACCGAGCTGGACTCGTACCCGGGTCTCCAGGCGATCAGAGAGCCGCTCGGCCAGCTCTGCCATACCTGGCGCCTGCGGGATCGGTCGAACCCGGAGCCCGGCACGCTCATCGGGTCCAAGGAGCGGCTCCCCGTTCTTGATTCGTTGGGCCAGCTCCTCTGCCATTCGGACGGTCAATCCCTCGGCAACGATCCGGTCGGCGAGGCGTTCCTGCTGCACAGGATCTTCCAGCGATGCGACCGCATTGGCATGCCCGGCCGACAACGTTCTCGCCGCGATCCGCCGCTGGACACTGCCCGGCAGAGCGAGCAGGCGTATCGCATTGGCAATTACCGGTCGGCTCCGCCCAAGACGCGAGGCCAACTCCTGCTGCGTGATCCCGAAGTCGGCCAGGAGCTGCTTGTAGGCCGCCGCTTCCTCGAGCGGGTTAAGGTCCTCCCGGTGAACGTTCTCGAGCAGTGCGTCTCGCAGCAGTTGATCGTCCTCGGTGGTGCGAACGATGGCCGGGATGCGTTCCAGCCCGGCCGCCCTCGCCGCCCGGACCCGCCGCTCCCCCATCACGATCTGGTAGCGATCACCACTGGGACGGACCACGATCGGCTGCAGGACACCCACCGCCTCGATGCTGGCGGTCAGGTCCTGCAGCGACTCCTCGTCGAATGCCTCACGGGGCTGACGGGGATTGCGGTCGATGCGGCCAAGTGGAAGCTGCTCGAACGAGGGACCCGAGGGCTCATCCGAGGCCCCCGCGGCCGCCGACTCCTGGTCGGCTGCCTCGGTCGCCGGTTCTTGATCGTCTTGCGGGCTGCTGGGGATCAGCGCTTCAAGTCCACGGCCGAGGCCACCACGGCGTCGCATCAACTGGCTCCTTCTCCGGTCGGCGCGAGCAAGCCACTTCGCTCCGCGAGTTCAAAGGTCAGGTCGCGATAGGCGATGCCACCGCGCGACAGAGGATCGTAGAGGGCGATTGGCAGGCCGTATCCCGGTGCTTCGGAGAGCCGGACGCTCCGAGGCACGACCGTCTGGTAGACGAGGTCCGTGAAGTGCTTTCGAACCTCGTCAACCACCTGCAGCGCCAATCGCGTCCGGCCGTCGTACATGGTGAGCACGATCCCACCGATACGAAGCTCCGGGTTGAGGTTCGTCCGCACCAGTTCGACGTTGCGGAGCAACTGCCCGAGTCCTTCGAGCGCGTAGTACTCGCATTGGATCGGGATCAGGAGCTCATCGGCGGCGGCGAGAGCATTCACCGTGAGCAGTCCGAGGGATGGGGGGCAGTCGATGAGGATCGTGTCGTACTGATGATCGATCGATTGAAGCGCCCGGCGCAGCCGGGTCTCCCTTGACATCGCGCTCACCAACTCGACCTCCGCACCGGCCAAGTCGATGGTGCTAGGCAGGACATGGAGGTTGGGAACCCCCGTCGCTCGAATCGCCGTACCAGGAACCGCTTCGCCGGTGAGGACGTCGTAGATGGACGGCTCGATATCGCGATGGTCTAGACCAAGCCCGGTCGACGCGTTGCCCTGCGGGTCGAGGTCGATCACCAGAACGCGTGCGCCGGCCAAAGCAAGGTAGGCGCCGATGTTCACCGCCGTCGTTGACTTCCCCACTCCGCCCTTCTGGTTGGCAACGGCCACCACCCGACGGATTCCATTCTGGGTATCACGATGGATGCGGAAGCTGACTCTGGCATTCCGTGCCGCAGCCTCACTGTCGATGGTTGCTTCCACGCTCGGCTCATCGACAGAGAAGTCGACCGCCCCCGGATCTGTTTCACGTGAAACATCGACCCCGGCCTCGGCCGCAGCTCGCGAGACGGCGTCCCGAACCGCGATGGCTGCCTCATCCTCAAGAGCCTCGTCCTCACGACCTGGATCCATCGCTTCACCACCATCTGCAGATGTTTCACGTGAAACATCAACACTACGGGAACTCGCCGACACTTCCCGCAAGTCCACTTCCCCCGCGTCCGCCGATCGGATAGCGGTCGAAACGTTCGCGTGCCCAGATGCACCGCCGTCACCTTCGGGAACAGGGGTCGAGACCGCTCTTGCGTCAAGGCCTCCCGGCTCCGCGCTCGAGGGGTCTAATCCCTGCTGCGTCGTCGGCCCGCCCGCGCCTCCGGGATCCCCGGTCGTGACATCCACGATCGTCGGCTTGCTGCTCGGTGGGCTGTCCGGATCACCCGAGGCCAGTGGCGCGTCGATCCTGACGGCTGCGCCTACCGGCACAACATCCGGCGCCTCAAGGGCCCCATGTGGCGGCGCCATATCCTGATCAGTGGATCGTCCGGTGGGATGATCGGTGGAGGCTGCGGCTCCGGTGGCGGCTGCCCCAGAGGCATCTCGATCCTCTGGCAGAGGTGCGGGCCCGCGAGGCTTCTCAGTCGATGGCCGAGCATCGCTTTCACCACCGGATTCAAGGACCGTTTTCTCCGGCTCGGAGTAGTGGTGCTCAGCCGCACCCCCGGTGCGCCGCTCTCGGCTGATCTCCTGTGGAGATCCCGCTGTCGCTTGCCAGCCATTCGAGAGTTCAGTCGCAGCGCCTCTCTCTTCGCCCTCCAGGCCCTGACCGAAGAGTCGCGGCCAGCTCGGATCCGGCTCCGGCACGAGTTCGGGATCGAGTTCCTCCTTGTCGCGTGACCCGGTCATCACCTCGCGACCAGGAGGACCCAAACCGGGCGGCCACGCTATCGGGAGTGCTGGTTCGTTCCAGGGCGAGTCATCAATGGTCGAGTGCGCTGAGGCCTCGGCCGCGTCGGCAGGGCCGGCTACTCGTTCGGCCTCGGCCTCGGCGTCAGCCTCAGTAACGCCCCCAACCTCGGCGAGGTCGTCAACCTTGCTTACGCGAAGGCCTTCGGTGCCAACTTCAGCGGTGGCGCCCTGCTCCGTGCCGGCCGCCGGCGAGGCCATCCTCACGTGCGGCGCCCCAGGGTGAGTCGGTTCTGCAGTCTCGGCCGCGGCCTCAGCCGCAGAGACGGCTTCGCCGACGCTGTGCGAGTCGTCGACCGCGCGACCCGCCCCGGCCGCCTCCACACCGATCGATGCACCTTCGGCATTCATCGTTGGTGCCGAACCGGAAGCCTTTGAGGGAACCTCCCCCAAGACCTCAGGATCCGCTTGGGTCGAGCTCGTCACATCTCCGGGCAACGCGTTCGCTGCTTGATCGGTGGCTGCGCTGGCCCCGGGATCGGTGGCCTTACCGGCCTCCGGATCATCCGTGGGAGCTGGTACTGCCATGCCTGTGCTGTCGTCTTCTCGCTCATCACTGGAACCGGCGTCTGGGGAGTTCACGATGTCGCGTGCCTCAGCGTGCCCGGCTCCCCTCTCCTCGGGCATCGCTACGCCCGCACGGCTACCCGGGCCATCGTTTGGCAGCAACCGTGTGGCCGACCGCTCCGTCCAGCCGGCAGCGCCGGGAGGCGATCCGATCTCAGGATCCGGATCCACATACACCATTCCGGACTGGATCAAGTCCGGCCCCGCTGTGTCGGGCGCATCCATCTCGACGTCGCCAGGAACTCGTGCGGACGTCCCGCCGGCGCTGAGGCCCTCGGGCGGTTCGTCACCTGGCCGTTCGGCGCTCAGTTTCTTGGAGAGTGTCCCGTTGTACTGACCGGCTCCAGGCTCTCCAACGCCAGATCCTGTCGAGAACCACCCGACCTCGGAGCCGGCCTCGTGCGGAGATCGCGATGCCGACGCCTTCGACTTCCCATGTTCCGTGCCCAGCTCTACGGGCCGGGTGGCCTCTCCGGGGCGGCCTTCCGACGTGGATTCGGTAC
>DATDJZ010000094.1:0-12536 GCA_036520315.1 Solirubrobacterales bacterium
CCGGGCGGAAGCGGCGCTCGGCGAGGGTCATCGCCTGCCGGTTGCCGGCCGTGTACGCCGCGAACCAGGCCTCGAAGGTCGAGGAGTCGAAGTTGCGCACCGAGACGGCCTTGAGCTCCGCGCGGCTCGCCTTCGTCCTCAAGGTCGAGGCGTCGGCCAGGTCCACCCTCGACTCGGTGCTCCACTTCGCCGCGGCGTAGCGGACCACGCGGCCAGCAGGGCCACGATCGACAGCAGGATGGCCTCGGTTATCGAAACGAGTCGGTCGCGTCGATCGTGCGCGCCGCCCTCGCCGTGACCAGAGTGACCCGCGATCTCCTTGCCGACCTCGTCGGCCGACAGCCCCTCTGGCATTCGCTCCTTCCGTTGAGCCGAAACAGCCGGATCAGAGCCTAGGCGAGCTCCTCGACCTTCTTCGCCAGCTCGAAGTCGTTCTCGGTGAGGCCGCCCTGGGCGTGGGTCGAGATCGCGACCTCGACCTGGCTCCAGGAGATGGCGATGTCGGGATGGTGGTTCATCTCCTCGGCGGGCGCCACCAGGGAGTCAACGAACTTGACCGACCCGACGAAGTCGCCGCGGTCGAAGCTCTTGACGATGTACTCGCCCCGCTGGCGCCAGCCATCGAGCCCCTTGAGCCTCTCCTTGATCTCCTCGTCGTTCAGAAGTGCCATATTCGTCGGGTGCGAATCGCGAGTCTGGTCCCGTCTGCGACCGAGATGCTATTCGCCCTCGGTCTCGGCGATCAAGTCGTCGCCGTCACCCACGAGTGCGACTACCCGCCCGAGGCAGCCGGCAAGCGCCAGCTGACCCGGAGCCTCGTGCCCACATATTCGGCGGCCACAAAAACCGCCGCCGGATCTACCGCCGGACAGATCGACGCCGAGGTCAGGCGGCTGACCGGAGAGGGGCGCCACCTCTACGAGCTCGACGAGCCGACGCTCCGCGAGCTGGATGTGGACCTGATCGTCACCCAGGCGGTCTGCGAGGTCTGTGCGGTCTCCTATGACGACGTGGTCGCGGTCGCCGCACGGCTGCCGTCGAAGCCGCAGCTGATCTCGCTCGACCCCTCGAACCTCGGCGAGGTGCTCGCCGATATCACGCGGCTCGGAGACGTGGCCGGGGTCGCCGATCGGGCCATTGGTCTCCGCAACCTTCTCGGGCGAAGGCTCGAACGCGTGCGCGCCGCCGTCGAGGGGATCAGCCGGCCCCGAGTGCTCGCCCTCGAGTGGCTCGAGCCGCCCTTCGTCGGCGGTCACTGGGTTCCCGAGATGATCGAGATCGCCGGCGGCGTGGACGTGCTCGGAGTTGCTGGCACAAAGTCGCGGACGGCGGGCTGGGAGGAGCTCGTCGCGGCGGCGCCGGACGTCATCGTGGGGATGCCTTGCGGCTGGGACGCGCCGCGGGCGCGCGAGGAGGTCGAGTCCCGCGCGGCACAGGTGGCCGCCATCGGCGCGGAGCGGATCTGGGCGGTGGACGCAGCGGCGTCGTTCTCCCGGCCCGGGCCCCGCCTGGTCGAGGGGACCGAGCTGCTCGCCCACCTGCTTCACCCAGATAGGGTTGAGGCGCCCGCAGGGGTGTCTTTCGAGCCGGTGCCCATCGTCGCGCCGGCGGGGCGCTCCTAGCCGGAAGGAGAAAGATGGGTCTCAACTGGGCCGAGCACACAGTCGAGATCTCGGCGCCGATCCAGACTTGCTTCGACGCGATCACCGACTACGAGACCTTCCCCAAGTGGCAGGGCGTCGTGGTCGACACCGAGGTGCTCGACTGGGACGAGCAGGGTCGCGGCAAGCGGGTCCGGCTCGTCGTCGACGCCAAGGTGCGCAAGGTCAATTACACGCTCGACTACCGCTACGACGAGCCCGAGCGAATCGAGTGGGACTTCGTCGAGGGCAACGGCATCAACGACGCCGACGGTCACTACCTCTTCGAGGATCTCGGCAGCGACCGGACGCGAGCGACCTACAAGTTCGGCCTCGAGGTCGGCATCCCGCTTCCCGGCCCGGTCGCTCGTCGCGCACACCGCTCGACTCTCAAGGCGTCGGTCGAGGACCTGAAGCGCGAGGCCGAGAGGCGTGCGGCCTCGTCTCCGAAGGCGCAAGCCGACGAGCCGGCCGCCACGGCCCAAGCCGTGACGGCGGCGGGGACACCGAGTGCCGAGTCGTCCGCAGAACGGGAGGCCAAGCTCGCGGAACAGGTCGGCATCCGGCGGCCCGAGCACCGAACGACGGCGCCGCCAGCGCCCGAGGCGACCGAGGAGTGGGGCTCGGACGGATCGCACTCGGTCGCCGAGCTGCCCGGGTTGCTGGTCGGCGAGGCAGCGTCGGTCGGGCGCCGCGTCGCCCGCCGTGGCATCCGCACGGCGCAGGACGTCGGTGAGGGCGCCGCGGAGGCAGGGCTCGGGGCGGCGCGACGTGCGGTGCGCGCCGGGCGCGAGGTGGCCGATGCAATGATCAGACCGTGGACGAGGTGAGCTTCGAGTTCGCGCCCGCCGGCGAGGACTTTCCGGACGATCTGAGGCAGATCAAGATCGAGGTCAACGGCGTCGAGCTGCCGGAGCTCGTCCGTGAGGCAGAGCTGCCCGCCGCCCGGGCGGACGAGGATGAGGAGATCGCGGGGAACTACATCGGGCTGGTCGCCGGGTACATGCGGATCGACCTGGCGGGGCAGTTCCTCGGCGGGCAGGGGACGCCGATGTTCACGGGCTCCGAGGGGAAGACGGCGCTGCTAGGTTGCGGATGCGGCGAGGTCGGCTGCTCACCCCTGATGGCGCGGGTCACCGTGACCGACGACACCGTCACCTGGAACGACTTCGAGCAGCCCACGCGGCCCGACTGGGACTACGAGCACTTCGGGCCCTTCACCTTCGACCGCGCCCAGTACGAGCGGGCGCTGATGGCGATCGCGGACTAACCCGCCACGGCTAACGCGCCGGCGAAGGTCGCCCCGATCATCAGCACGATTCCGGCCAGCTCGAGGCCGTAGCCGACGCGGCCGCGCAGCTGGCGCTCGACGAAGAGCACGAGCAGCGCGGCCACTGTGCCGCCGATCAGGCCGCCGATGTGGCCGCCCACCGAGATCCCCGAGATCGAGAAGGTGAGCACCAGGTTGAGCACGATGAAGAGCCCAAACTGGGAGGCGATCTGCTCCATCCCCCGCCCGCGGGCGATCACGACCACCGCGGCCATCAGCCCGAAGATCGCGCCGGACGCTCCCACCGTGAGCGAATTCGGATCGACGATCAGGGCTCCCAGCGACCCGGCGATCAGCGAGACGATGTAGATGCCCAGGAAGCGCGGCGTGCCGATGCCCGGCTCGAGGATGCTGCCGGCCACGTAGAGGACGTACATGTTGAGCAGCAGATGGAGGAAGCCGGCGTGCAGGAAGCCGCCGGTGATCACCCGCCACCAGTCGCCGTTGGCCACATCCGGACCGCGCAAACCCGCGTCCTGGATCACCGTGCCGCCACCGCTGAACGAGCCGGTCCCGCCGCCCACCAGCTCGACGATGAAGACGATCACGTTGATCGCGATCAGGGCGATCGTGGCGGGCATCCTCCCGGCGGTCGGGCTGAAGGCGCCCGCGCCGACCCTCACCTTGGTCGTCTGCCGCGCGCAATCGGGACAGCGCATCCCGACCGGCGTCGAGGTCATGCAGTCCGGGCAGATCGGCCTCCCGCAATTGGAGCAGGCGACGCCGGTCTCCCGATTGGGATGCCGGTAGCAGGTCTGGCGTTGCTGCGTGCTTGCCTCCATGATTAATCGGGTTGCTCCTTACTGACCGAACGGGTCGCGCCCTGACGGCCCGCCCTCGCAGATGCGGAGCACCCTCGAATCAGCGTAGCCGGAGGGGCCACTCGGCCCGCCCTGGATTTTCAGCTATTGGACAGTGGCGCTCAGCAGGATCGACCCGGTGGGGGTTGTCTCGCCGGGGTGGGGCTCGCGAGTCACCATCACCTTGGTACCGGGGTCCAGCTTGCCGTCGACCGCCGTCATCGCCCGGCCGCCGGGATCGGGGACGAAGTTGGAAGAGGGCCGCAGGCTCTGGCCCTTCGCGACCCACACCTGGTAGACCTCGCGACCCTTCAGCTGCGCCAGGCCGTGCAGATCGAGCATCGAGGATTGCTCACCGACCGCGAGGGTCCCGCCGATGCCCTGCTGGGCCACGACCGGAACGGTCGTCTCGTCGGGTCCGCCGCCACCGTTGTTTCCGGCGATCAAGTAACCGCCAACCGCGGCGACCACGATCGAAAGCCCGACGGCGATCGCGGGACGCATGGAGAGGCCGCGCCAGCCGCGCCGGCGAGGCCGCCGTGGCGCGGCCTCACGCTCAACGCCGGAGCGGGCGACGTCGGCCTGCACCTCGGCGAGCACGCGCTCGCGCAGCTCCGGCGGCGGCTCGAGCTGCTCGACGGATTCGCCGAGGACGGCCACCGCCGGCACCAGGGCCTCGAGCTCCCGGGTGCAGCGGGCGCAGCCCGTCGTATGGGCCTCGATCTCCCGCTCATCGCCCGGCTCGAGCGCGTCGAGCGCGAAGGCGACGAGATCGTCCCTATCGGGATGCTCGCCGTTCACCAGCCCTCCGCCAGGGTGGCTCTGATCTTGTCCATGGCGAGGCGCATCCGCCCCTTGATCGTCCCGAGGGGCTCGTTGAGCATCTCCGCGATCTCGGAGTGGCTGAAGCCGCCGAAGTAGGCCAGCTCGATCACCCGTGACTGGTCCTCGGGCAGCTCGTGGATCGCGCCGCGAACCTCCCGGGCCGTCTCCCTGCGCACGGCCTCGGTTTCGGTGAGCTCCTCCGCCGCACGACGCTCCAGGATCTCGTCGCCACCCGCGGCCAGCTTCGGGGAGCGGCCGGACTCCTTGCGCAGCAGATCGATCGCCCGGTTGCGGACGATGCCCAGGGTCCAAGCGCGCACGCTGCCGCGAGCGCGGTCGTAGCGGGCCCCACTCCGCCAGATGGAGAGCAGCGCCTCCTGGGTGACGTCCTCCGCCGCGGTGCGACTGCCGACGATCCGATAGGCGAGCGAGTAGGCCGCCCCGGCGTGGCGGTCGTAGAAGACCTCGAAGGCGAGCGGGTCCTCGCGCGCGACCAGAGGCATCAGGTCCTCGTCCGCGAGGCGCTCGAGCTCCGGCCCGGTCATCTCACGGGCCCCTCGGATGATCTACTTGAAGGCCTCCCACGCATCTGCCTACGAGCGGCACGTCAAATCGGATCATCCACGCCAAGGAGGTACGCATGGAAGAGGCAAGCCCGGCACGGCTGTACTGCCTGCTCGCGGGTGCAGTTCTCGTGATGGCCGGGATCATCGGCTTCTTCTACGAGTCGAGCTTCGCAACCGGAGACTCGATCCGCAGCGAGGACCTCTTCGGAGTGCTCTCGGTGAACGGCTGGCACAACCTCGTGCACATCTCCAGCGGGGCTCTGCTGCTGATCGCGGCGGGTTCGGCGGCCAGAGGCGCGGCCCTCTTCGTCGGCGTTCTCTACATCGTGCTCTGCGTCCTCGGCTTCATCGCGACCAGCGACAACGGGATCGGTTTCATCGCTGAGCACGACACGCTGATCAAGCTGGTCCCGGTCAACAACGAGGACAACGTGCTGAACCTGGTCCTGGGCATCACCGGCGTTATCGCCGCCTATGCGTCGCGTCCGATGAACCGGGCGGTAACAGCCGGCTAGGGCTAATCGATGCGATTCCGGACCGTGTCCCGGACCTGATCCGCGATCTCCGAGACCTGATCCGCAAGCCCGGAAAGGCGGGGGTTCCGCTTGCCGCCGCGGCGCCTGAGCTCCACGAGCACGAGGCCGCCCGCCGCGATCCCGCCCGCCGCGATCGCGGCCGCGGGGCGAACCCAATTGCGGGGATCGCGCAGCGAGCGCAGCTCGGACTCGGAGAGCTCCTCCGCCCAGGCGGAGAGCTCCTCCGCCGCGGCCTCTGTCACCGCGCTCAGCGTCTCCTCCACCCGGCCGGCGAGGTTCTCGGGCGGCTCGATCGGCCGCAGCGCGGAGCGCAGGAGGGTCTCAACGTCGCGGCTCGGCTCAGCTGCCATCGGAGTCCATCTCCTCCTCGAGCTGCTTGATCGCACGGTGGATCAGCACCTTGGTCGCCCCGTCAGAGCGGCCGAGGGCGCGGGCGATCTCGCGGTTGTCCATGCTGAGCGCGAAGCGCATGATCAGCGCGTCCCGCCGGTCGTCGGGCAGGTGCTGGAGGTGGTCCATGACGCTTCTCAGCTCCTCCCGCCCCTCGACGATCCGCTCGGTGCCATGCGGAGCGGCGATCGGCTCCGATTCGTCGAGCATGCGTTGGGGACGCCGGGCACGGTCGCGGTGGTAGTTCGATGCGAGGTTGTGGGCGATGCGGATGAGCCATGGCCGCAGCGGCCGGCCGTTCGACTCGCGCCGTGCTCGCTCGAAGTGCCGGTAGGCCTGTAGGAAGGCCTGCTCGGTGACGTCCTCGGCGTCGTGGTGGTTGCCGACTCGGTAGTAGGAGTAGGAATAGACGTCGCGGAGGTGATCGCGATAGAGGCGCTCGAAGGCGCGGTCGAGTTCGGCCTTCGACTCCTCGCCGGGAGCCGAGCCCGTCTCCGGATCGGACACACAGCAAGCGTACCCCCGGGGCGCGTCTCGTCACGGGCGTGCGCCATTACGCCGCCTGGCCTCCCGCGGCCGGTTCCCGCCGCAGACGCTCCGCCTGCCTGACCCGAGCCATCCACGCTCCGGGCGAGATCTCGCCCGCGATCAGCCCGGAGAGAGCATCGAGCGCCGAGCTGCCCATACCGGACTTCCGCACCGCCTCGGCGATCAGCGGCACCGAGTCGAGCGCCTCCGAGGCCTGGCCGATGATCCCCGGGATCTGGTCGGCGGGGGTGCCCTGCCCGAGCAGCTCGCCGGCCCGGCGGTTGCGGCTTCCCTCGGCCAGGATCGTGGCGGTCAGGTCCCCGACCCCGGCGATCCCGGCGAAGGTCTCGTGCTCGGCGCCCCGGGCGCGGGCGTACGCCACACACTCACGCCACACCTGAGCGGTGGCGATCCCCGCGGCGTTCATGCCCTGGGCCTGCGCCGCCGCGCCGGCCAGCGCGGCCGCGTTCTTGGCCGCGCCTGCAACCTCCACCCCGATCATGTCCTCGGAGCGCTCGCAGACCAACCCTGCCTCGTCGAAGACGCTGCCGAGCTGGTCCCGCAGGTCCGCATCGCGGCTCCCGAGCACGAGCGCTGCGGTGCCCGAGACGGCCTCCTTGGCGTGTGCGGGGCCGCCGAGCGAGGCGATCGCACGGTGGCGAATCCGCTCGGCGACGTATTCGGAGGGGAGCGCCGCCATCGGCGCCACCATCCCCTTGCTGAGCAGCAGGACGGCGGTCCGCTCTCCGACCCGGTCCCCGATCGCCCCGACGGCCTGCGGGAGCGCGGCCGAGGGGACGGCCAGGCAGACGAGATCGATGCCCGCCAGCTCGATGTCCGCGGCCCGCTTGACGGTCAGGGAGTCGGGGAGCTCGACGCCCAGGAGGTATTCCTCGTTCGTGCGGGTCTCATTCATCTCCTCGGCGCGCTCGTACGTGCGCGTGCCGAGCTGCACCTCGAGGCCCCCGCGGGCGAGCAGCACCGCGACCGCAGTCCCCCAGCTGCCGGCGCCGATCACCGCGGCCTTGCGGAGCGGTGGTAGTCCACCGAGCCACTCCCACTGCAGCTCGATCACCGGCCAGACCCGCGCCCCGACCGAGTTCGCCAGCGCCGGAGAGGGATCCTCGGTACGCGGGAAGGTGAGCGCGCGCCCCATCCGGACCCTCACCTTCTTGGGGCGGATCTTCCAGCCGCGGCGGACCTGCTCGGTGCCATGGACCGCGACCGGCAGGACGGCGGCTCCGGTCTCCAGCGCGAGGCGGCCGAAGCCGCGCTTCGGGCGACCGAGCGAGCCGGTCCGGTGCCGGGTCCCCTCCGGGAAGATGCAGATCGCACCGCCGCGCTCGAGCACCTCGCGGGAGGTGACCAGGGTCTGATCGTCTGATTGGCCTCGGCGCACCGGGTAGGCGCCCAAGCGGTTGAGGATCCAGCCCTGCCAGCGCTTCTCGAAGAGCTCGACCTTGGCGACGTAGTGGAGCGGGCGCCGCCAGGGCAGGGAGGCACCGATCACGAAGGGGTCGAGGAAGCTGCGGTGGTTGGCCGCCACGATCAGCGGCCCGGTGACCTTGCCGTGCTTGCGCCCGATCCGCGCGAGCCGGAAGTAGATGAGGAAGATGGGTAAGAGGATCAGGCGCGCGAGCCAGTAGAGCGGACGGTTCACACCGTGCTCTCGCGTGAAGCGGTGATAGGTGAGCAGTCTCTCCTCGTCCATGCCCGCGCCCCTTCTAGGCGCAGTAGATCGAAACCCCGCGCGGCGAGGCAGTTACAGCCGGGGCGCGACCTCCCGAGGGCGCGCCTCATAGTGAGGGTTACCAGGCGGCTTCGAGAATCCGCGCGAGGTCGGAGCGCTCCACCTCGCCGGGCGTCATCCGGACGAGCTCGGGACGGGCCATCGCCAGCTCGATGACCTCGTCGATCCGCTTGCGGTCCGCATCCAGCTCACCGAGCCGGCGATGCCCGGCGATCTCGTCAATCCGCTCTTCGACGCGGCTCGGATCTGTGCCGAGCGCTTCGGCCAGAGCCTCGACCTGCTCGGGGGCCCGGGACCGCATCGCACCAGTCGTCCGGGGCAGCAGCGCCGCGTAGGTCTCGGCGTGCGGGATGCCGAGGACCCGGACCGCCGTCTGCCCGAGGACGTGATGGAGCGCGAAGCCGGCCCGGTCGACGGCGATCGCGCAGAGCAGGGCGCCGAGGACGAGTGCGCCCCGATCGCGGCCCTCCGGCCGCTGATCGAGGGCGCCGGAGATCAGCTCGGCGCCGTGCAGGGCGATCTCGCGGGATGCCTCGTCGGCGAGCGGCGTGTAGAGCGAGTCCGCCCCGTGGGCGAGGGCGTTCATCGCGGTCGCTCGAAGCTGCGGCTCCGGAGCACTGGTCATCGCGTCTGCGTAGGCGATCACGAGCGTCGGCCTGACGAACCCGGACACCTCCGACTCGTGTCCCGCGGGCAGCCGATGGAAACCGGTGATCGGAGCCCCCGAGAGGGTCGTCGGGATCGCCGCCACCTCCGCACTCCTGACCGATGCCACCGCCTTCGCCGTGTCGATCACCCGCCCACCGCCGAGTGCGACCAGCCGGTCCGAGTCGACGTCGTCGACGAGCGCAGCCGCGGCCTCGTCCACGGGACGAGCCGGTACTTGATGCACCCGCCCGGCCGCCTTCCGAAGCTCCGGAGCGTCATTGAGAGCCCGCTCCGTGGAGAGCAATACAAACGCCTCCCAGCCATGCTGGTGCAGGCTCTCGACGGGTTCGGTGATCGGTCCGCCGTAGATCAGCAGGGTGCGGAGGTCG
Source organism: Solirubrobacterales bacterium (assembly GCA_036520315.1). GTDB lineage: Bacteria > Actinomycetota > Thermoleophilia > Solirubrobacterales > 70-9 > DASUPK01. The sequence goes on from DATDJZ010000094.1 coordinate 9,403, forward strand.
TCGGAGTACTCGACCCAATCCCCCGGTGAGGGCGGCTTGAGATCGGTAAGGGGCAAGAGCCCGCCCCCGGACTCGAACCGGGAACCTCGTCATTACAAGTGACGTGCTCTAGCCAGTTGAGCTAGGCGGGCAGCTCATGGTCCGAAGCCCAGCGAATCCCTTTCTCCTGACCATTCTCGGTTTTATCGATCCGGAGTAACGCGTGACTCTCAGGGGCCTCGTCTACCGGCACAGCATAGATTCGCTCTGTTTCTCGACAGAAGACGAGGAACAGAAAAAGTGAGGCTGTTTGGCTTTCGCCCCGGTGGGGCACGCATACGCCACATGCCTTCGGAACAAAGCCTCCTGGACATGCTGACCAAACCAGCAGCCGCCGCCGAGCGGGGTAAATGGCTTGCCCGCGGTGCCTGGCTGCTGGCGGCCGGCGAGGTGGTGATGGCGGTGAAGAACCACGTGACCCACCGGCTCACGCCGAAGGAGCGCAACCGGATCGTGGAGATCGTCCGCTCATCGAAGGGGAGGCCATCCAATCTCTCGAACCGCGAACGCGCCGAGCTCCAGGCGATGCTCGTCAAGGTGGAACCTCGAGAGCTCGTCAAGAAGGTGGCGACCAGCCCCTTCGCGAGTCGTTTCGGTTCGGGACGGCGCCGCAGATGAGCGGCGGCCGCCCCTCCCGGAGCGGCCGCCCTGGCTGCCGTGCCTACTGGATAAAGCGGGTTCCTAGATCTTCACCGCACGCGAGTCGAGGTGGATGCCCACCTTGCGCTTGACGCGCTGGAGCGCGTTGTCGACCGTCTTGGTGTCGCACTCGAGCCGCTCGCCGATCACCTCGTAGGAGTGACCGTCCAGGTAGAGCGCGAGCACGTGACTCTCGAGCTCGGACAGCACGCTCGTCAGGCAGGCGACGAGGCTCTCCAGCTCCTCGCCGGCGATCACCTGGTTCGCCGGATCGCGAACCGACGGGCCCGGGAGGACCTCCTCCAGGGTGGTCTCTGAATCCGTTCCCGCCGCCGCGGGCGTCTGGCTGAAGGACACGTACTGGTTGAGGGGCGTGTGCTTGTTGCGGGTCGCGGTCTTCACAGCGGTGATGATCTGCCGGGTGATGCAGAGCTCGGCGAAGCCGCGGAAGCTCGACTCGCGTTCGGGCCGGTAGTCCCGGATCGCCTTGAATAGGCCGAGCAACCCCTCCTGCATCAGGTCGTCGGCATCGCCGCCGAGCAGGAAGTAGGACGAGGACTTGACGCGCACGAAACGCCGGTAGCGACGCACCAACTGGTCGTATGCGTCGGTTCGGCCGTTCTTGGCGAGAGCGACGAGAAATTCATCGTCTGGACCGGGCCCGTTGTGACGGGCGCCCTCGGGGACCGCACGCCCCTGGACGACCGCGTGCTCTTCGGTGCTTGGGGTGGGAACTGCCACAGCAACCTCCTCTGACGAGTAGTCCTGTGGCGCCCAGTTCCTCCCCTGAGGCGCCGGATATGGGTGCTCCATCAGGCTCGACCTGAGGTTCACCCTTTTCTGGCGCAGCAGCCTAACGCCGGTACCGCGAATGTCAACCACCGTTCGGGGCCGATGCAATTGCACTTGCAGGAGCGGCGGGCTCCGCCGCGAACCGGGATGGGTCTCGTTCCGGACCAAGGAGGGAGTGACGATGGAAGCCACCGCAAGTCGCATCGAGCCCGGTCGCGTGATCGGTGAGGCCTTCGAGACCTACCGCAACAACGCCGGGGCGCTGCTCGGTGTCGCCGTCTTGATTCTGGGTGTGGTCGGGATTGCCAACGGTCTGCTCAGGACCTCGGACAGCGTGTGGCTGGCGCTGGTCGCCTCAATCATCAGTCTCGTTGCCCACGTTCTCTACACCGGATACGTCGTCAAACTCGTCCAGGACGTACGCGATGGACGTCGTGACGACACGGTTGGCGACCTGCTTTCCGCCGCGGCTCCGTATATCGGCACCCTGATCCTCAATGGGATCCTCTTCGGGATCGCCGTGGCGATCGGCCTGTTCCTCCTGATCGTGCCGGGACTGATCCTGATCACTATTTGGGCGGTCGTCGCCCCCTCGATCGTGGTCGAGAACCGTGGTGTCATCGAAGCGTTCGGGCGAAGCCGCGAGCTGGTTCGAGGAAACGGCTGGAACGTCTTCGGTGTGATCCTGATCGCCTTCCTGATCGTCATCGCCGTCTACGTGATCGCGACCTTGATCGGCGCAGCAATCGGGAACGCCGGCCTCGTGATTCTCAGCGTCGTGGCGAGCATCGTGGCCGAGCCTTTGGTCGCGCTGGTGTCCAGCGTCCTCTTCTTCGACCTCGGCGGAGGTCAGGGGATGACGACATCGCCGGCGGAGATGCCGGCGACTGAGCCGCCGCCCCCACCCGAGGCACCCGCGGCCTAGCCGCGAGCTACTCCTTGGGGGTGCACGCATCCCCTGCGCTGCTGCCGATGCGGCCGAGGAGCTCGGCGAGGGTGCGCATCTCGTCCTCGTCGAGGGAATCCGCGAGCTGCCGCTCGATGTCCTCGATGTGGCCGGGAGCCGCCTCCCTGAGCTTGGTCAATCCCTCGTCCGTGAGGATGGCGTAGCTCACGCGGGCGTCCTCCTTGCAGGCCCCCCTCCCGACCAGCCCCTGATCCTCGAGGCGTTCGAGGAGGCGTGTGATCCCTGACGGCGAGAGCCGGAGCTCGTTCGCGAGGTCGATTCGGCGCATGCCCTCCTCGCTCGCTCGCGACAGCAGCAGCAGGCAGCCGTAGTCGTTGATCGTCAGCCCGTGCTGGGCGACCAGCGAAGCGCTGAGCTCACGGGTGAGGGTCGAGTACGCCGCCGCCAGGTTCGCGAACGCGTCTGTCGACGGAAGTGTTTTAGTGGTCAATTGTTGTGTGCTCAAGTTCTTGCTAAACTCTTTGACAGGTCAAGTAAAGCTTAGCCCTCACAAAGGAGACATTCAATGGCCACAGCACAAGCAGAGTCAACCATCCCAACCGGCACCTGGCAATCGGACCCGGTCCATTCGAGCGTCGATTTCGCCGTCAAGCACGTCGTCGGGACCTTCCGCGGCAGCTTCAACGAGTTCGCGGCCACCCTGACGGACACCGACGGGTCGCCGAGGCTCTCCGGCCGCGCGAAGGTGGAGAGCGTG
>DATDJZ010000095.1:0-5363 GCA_036520315.1 Solirubrobacterales bacterium
ATGCAGTAAGCGCCCTGCTCGAGGCCCATCCGAAGCGCTCCTGGCGCACCGCTGTGCCAGTCGGCGACGAGCAGTTCTCGATCGCGGCAGTGCCGCAGGCAGCCCGACTTCATCGGCGTCAGCTCATAGAGCGCGGCCGCCGCGATCACGGCCGCGGCGACGTAGCGACCGCCGTCGTCCCACTGGAGGAAGGATGGATCGATGCCGCGGACGACCTCGAACACGGTCCACGCGACGACTCCCGCGATCACCCAGAGCGTCAGGTAGCCGGCAACGAACAGGGTCGTCCCCAGTAGGGGTTGCGCACCTCCGTTGCTGCTCCGGACGGTCCCCTCACGGGCATACGTCCCGGCCATCGGCACGAGGGACGGGAGCATCATCGCCGCCATCATCACGGCCCAGACTCCGGCGAACCAGCCGAAGCCGCCGAGGTCCGTCCCGGGGCCCATGTCCATGCCGTCCATCCGGTCCGCGGTCACCACCCAGGCGAGGGCGGCAACGCCGAGAAGCAGAGCAGCGGTCAGTCGTAGTTCAGCTGTTCGTCCCAATTGGGCCTCCCATCGGGTGTGAGGTCGAAGAGGTTCCAGAGCGGCTCGAGCGTGCCCACGTGCCGCGGGTCCTGGCCGGGGTCCCAGGGGCCGTAGAAGAGCTCGGAGCCCCAGAAGTGGCGGATCGTCTCGCCGTCGCGGTGAAAGACGTTCAGCATCGGCCGCTGGGCGCCCTGTGGTGTCTCGGCCAGGTAGTCCCGGTTGTAGTAGTTGCCCGCCGAGGAGAGCAGCCGCAGGCGGCGCCAGCCGCGCTCCCGCTTCCAGGTCAGCAGACGATCGAGCGCGGACTTCGCCACCACGGCAAAATTCATGACCTGGCTGGCGTGCTCGACCATCCCGTCGAGCTGGTCGAGCAGCGCCACGCAAGCGGGGCAGGGCGCCTCGACGAGGGGGAGCTTGGCGGTCTCCTTCTCGCGAACCGGTCCAGGGGAGTCATCCTCGGGATCGCGTGGGAACATGAAGCTGTAGATCGCCAGCGAGTCCTTGCCCGGAGCGAACAGCTCCGAGAGCCGGACGTCCATCGGCTTCCCGTCGGGACCCTCGCCGGCGAAGACATAGTCATCGGGTACCTCGCCGCCCGGCGGAAGCTCGCGCCGCTTGGCGGCCACGGCCTCCATGTGGCGGCGCAGCTCGATCTCCGAGGCGAGCAGCTCGTCCCGGGCCGCCCGGTACTCGACGCTCTCTCCTGGGAAGGTGACGTCCACGTTGAGCCTCTCCTACTTAGACCCCAGAACGCGCTTTATCTCATCGAAGCAGGTCGACCAGCCCTCGTATTGCGAGTTCCGCCGGTCGGGGTCCGAGATGTCGCTGTTGACGAAGAGCACAGTGGTGACGCCGTCACGCTCCGTGAACTCGAGCTCGATCATCTGCTCGTTGGAGGGATCGTCATCGAAGGTCCAGGTGAAGGCCAGCCGGTGTGGCCGCTCGATCAGCGTGTACTCGCCACCCGCTCCGACGGGCTCGCCGTCGGGATCGCGCATCACGACCCGGATCCTCCCGCCCACCCGCAGGTCCAGCTGGGCATCCGCTTCCTGCCAGCCCTCCTTCGGCCGGAACCAGCGCCGGATGACCTCCTCGCTGGTCCAGGCGTCGAAGACGTCCTCGGCCGGAGCATCGAAGGTTCGCTCGATCCGGACCACCCTCGCCGCTTCCTCGGCCACCCTCACTCCTTTCTCTCCTCGAGGTACTCGCCGACGACATCGAAGAGCTGCTCCCAGCGAGCCCGCTGAATGTCTATCCAATCGGACGTCTCGGCAAGCGTCTCCGGGCGGAGGGCGAGGCGATGAGTGCGGCCATCGATCACCCGGCTCACCACGCCGGCCTCCTCGAGCATCTTCAGGTGGCGAGAGATGGTGGGCTTTGAGACCCCGAGGTCCCGGGTAGCCTCGCCCACGGTCGAGGCACCTCCGCTGAGCCGCTCCACGATGTCGCGGCGCAGTGGATGCGCCAGTGCTTTGAACACATCGTTAGCCATTTTGCTAACTATATAAGTGAATGCGGAACGGACGAGCGAAAGGGATGCCATGACCGAGCACCGCACCGGGACCGAGGACGAGTGGCTGGCGGCCAGCAGGGAGCTGCTCGCCGCCGAGAAGGAGCACATGAGGCTGGGCGACGAGCTCGCGCGGAAGCGGCGGGAGCTGCCCTGGGTGCCGGTCGAGAAGGAGTACGCCTTCGAGACGGACGACGGGCAGAAGACGCTGGTCGAGCTCTTCGACGGCCGCCCCCAGCTGCTCGTCTACCACTTCATGTTCGGGTACGGGGACAAGGTGGATGAGCAGAATCCGGGGTGCACCGGCTGCTCCTTCGTCGCCGACCACTTCGATGCCTCGATCCCCCATCTCAAGGGCCGCGACGTGACGCTGGTGGCCGAATCGCTCGCCCCCCTCGATCAGCTGCGCCTCTACAAAGAACGAATGGGCTGGCGGTTCCCCTGGGTCTCATCCGGCGACAGCGACTTCAAATACGACCTCGGCGCCGCCTTCACCGAGGAACAGCAGAGGAACGGTGCCGAATACAACTTCCGCCGCACCGACGACCCCGGATGGCAGGCACCGGGGATGAGCGCCTTCTCGACTGAGGACGGAATCGTGTACCACACCTATTCCACGTACGGCCGTGGCGTCGAGCAGCTGATGGGAACTTTCCGGTACCTGGACCTGACGCCACTGGGCCGGAACGAGGAGGGCGCCGTCGGGCGGTGGTGGCGCCGGCACGACGAATACGAAACGGAGGCAGCGCGATGACGGAGCACAGGATCGGGACCCAGGAGGAGTGGCAGGCCGAGCGCGACGAGCTGCTCAAGGAGGAGAAGAAGCTCACCCACCGCGGCGACGAGCTCACGAAGATGCGGCAGGCGCTCCCGTGGGTGCCGGTCGAGAAGGAGTACAGCTTCGAGACGGACGACGGGACCAAGTCTCTCGCCGAGCTTTTCGACGGCAGCTCGCAGCTGTTGATCTACCACTTCATGTTCGGCCCGGTCTACGAGGCCGGCTGCACCGTCTGCAGCTCGATCACGGACAACCTGGATCCGAACGCGGTTCACCTGAAGGCTCACGACACGAAGTTGATGCTCGTCTCGCGGGCCCCGCTCGAGAAACTGCAGGCCTACAGGAAGCGGATGGGCTGGAGCCTCGACTGGGCCTCGACCGCGGGCAGCGACTTCAATCGTGACCTCGGCTTCACCAGCACCGAGGAGGAGCTGAAGCCGTTCCTGGAGGGCGAGATCCCGCCGGTCGTCAGGCAGATGGCCGAGAGGTCCGGAACGACCCCGGGCGGGTACGTGGCCGAGGCGCCGGGACTGAGCGCCTACACGCTCGATGATGGCGTCGTCTACCGCAGCTACGTGAGCACGGCGCGCGGGCTCGAGCCGACCATGGGCTACTACTTCCTACTCGACCGCACCCCGGTGGGACGCGATGAGGACCGCCCCGGAGAGTTCTGGCTCCACCGGCACGACGAGTACGAGAACTAGCCGCCGGGAGCGGCGGCGCGATCAGCCAGGATCAGCGAAGCGCCGCCCGGCTCGACGCGGCCCGAAGGAGTCGACGGGTCCTGGTCGATCAGCTTGCGCAGCGCGTCGACCTTCTCCTCGCCTGTGACGACCCAGAGCAGCCTGCGGGTGCGGTGGAGCTCCGGATAGGTGAGGGTCATGCGGCGCACTCCCTGGTACTCACCGGAGGTCACGGCGACGCGCTTGTCGGTGACCTCGAGGACGGGGTCGTTCGGCACCAGCGAGGCGGTGTGGCCGTCGGGTCCGAGGCCGAGATGCGCGAGGTCGATCGCCTCGGGGAGCGAGGCCGCGTAACGGTCGGCGGCGGCGTCGAGGTCCTCGTCGGTGACCGGCATCGGGCGGATGCTGCCCTGGGCGCCGATCGAGAGGCTCTCCACGAGGTGGGTCAGGTTGCGCTCGTCGGACCCCGCCGGGGCCACCCGCTCGTCAACCTGGAAGATCTCGATCTTCGTCCAGTCGAGCTCGAACTCCTCGAGCTGTGAGAACATCGGCCAGGGGTCGGTGCCGCCGCTGACGGCGAGGGCGCAGCGGCCGCGCTCCGAGATGTCCGCCTTGACGGCCTCGGCGATCACCTCGGCGCCACGGCGGTGAACGGCGTCGGCGTCCTCGAGCACTTCGAGGCGGTGATCGCCCACCGCTACTTGGGCTTCTCCTGATGCCCGCCGAACTGGAAGCGCATCGCGGACAGCACGCGGTCCGCGAAGTCGTCGAGGTTGCGCGAGGCGAAGCGCTCGTACAGGGCGGTGGTGAGGACACCGGCCGGAACCCCCTCCTCGATCGCGGCGATCGAGGTCCAGCGCCCCTCACCGGAGTCGGAGACCCGGCCCTCGAAATCCGAGAGATCGCCCGACTGCTGAAGCGATGCCGCGGTCAGGTCGAGCAGCCATGAGCTGATCACGCTGCCGCGCCGCCAGACCTCGGCGATCTCGGGGATGTCGAGGTCGTACTGGTAGTACTCGGGGTGTTCGAGCGGGGCCGTCTCGGCGTCCCTCTCCCGCTCGACCTTCCCGGCGTTCGCGTTCTTGAGGATGTTGAGCCCCTCGGCGTAGGCGGCCATCACGCCGTACTCGATCCCGTTGTGGACCATTTTCACGAAGTGGCCAGCGCCGCTTGGGCCGCAGTGCAGGTAGCCGTTCTCGGCGGTGTCGGGATCCCCGCTGCGACCCCGCGTCCGCTCGGCCGAGTCGACGCCGGGAGCGATCGTCTTGAAGATCGGGTCGAGGCGCTCGACTGCGGCGTCGGGTCCGCCGATCATCAGGCAGAAACCCCGATCCAGACCGAAGACGCCGCCGCTGGTCCCGCAATCGATGTAGTCGATGCCTCTCGCGGCGAACTCCTGGGCGCGGCGAATGTCGTCGCGGTAGTAGGAGTTGCCGCCATCGATGATGGTGTCCCCCGACTCGAGCTGATCGGCGATGTCGTGGACGACCTGCTCGGTGATGTCGCCTGCAGGCACCATGGCCCAGACGGCCCGAGGGGGTTCCAGCTTGGAGGCGAGATCAGCGAGGGAGTCGCTGCCCACAGCGCCCTCATCCGCAACGGTCTTGACGTGAGCGGGCGTGTGGTCATAGACCACACACTCGTGCCCGTCCCGCATCAGCCGGCGAACGAGGTTCGCTCCCATCCTGCCGAGGCCGACCATTCCAAGCTGCGCCATTGCGCGCCATCCTACGGCTCGGGGCTCGTGGAGCCGGTGCTGGTCCGCTAGTTTCCGCTCGTGGCGCAGACGAACTCAGGCCCCCCCGGCGGGCCGACGGGCGACGCACTGGTCATCTTCGGGATCACCGGCGATCTCGCGAAGA
>DATDJZ010000096.1:0-5151 GCA_036520315.1 Solirubrobacterales bacterium
GCCCACCTGCTCGCGCAGGCGATCGATCGAGAGGGCGCCGCCGTCGGAGCCGGGCGCGGCGATCAGCACCTTGCCGGTGTGGCCTTTGATCACCGGGGACTCGAGCCGCAGGATCTGGGCGTCGTCCTGGCTGAGCCGCTCCCTCGTCGCCTTGCCCATGAGTTGATCATGCCGTGCGCGGGCGTCTCTGTCACTCCCGTTTCCCACGGTGGCCGACGGGTGGGCGAGTAGGGAGCGATAAAGGAGACGATCTACAAGGTGAAGGAGAAGGTCGGCAGGGACCGCGACTCGACCGACTGACCGTCCGCCTGAATATTTGAGGGACGGAGGGCCGGAGCTTGCTCCGGTCCTTTTATCGGGGATGGGGAGAACTACCTAGTCAAGTCCCGCAGTTCGCCACGATGACGCGTGCCGTGGCGGCGGCCAGAATGCCGTGCGCAAGGGGAGAAGGAAAGCACCAAGCGCAGGAAAATCCGCCCGCCGATTCGACTCACACGGGCCGCCCTAGGGGGGCGGCCCGTTTTTTTGCGCCGGGAATCTCAGTCGTGCTGCGCGACCAGCGCGCGGGCCATCACGTCCGGAGCCGGAGCCTCGCCGTGGAGCTCGAGCAGGTGAATCGCGATCAGCGCGAGCGCGAGACCTTCGATCGGCTGGAAGATTCCCTCGGCGATCAGGTTCACCCCGGCCAGCACCCCGACGCTGGCGTCGTTGAAAGGCAGGGCGACCAACTGGACGGCGAGCTCGGTCAACAACACGACCCCCACCCCGATTACGAACACCTGGCGGGCCCGCCCGCGGACGAGCTGGACGCTGCGGCGAATCGCCTGCCGGACGGTGAGGTGCTCGAGCTTCAACACCGGTGCCGAGGGAGCGAGATAGGTGAGGACGATCAGTCCCGGGATGATCAGCAGCACGAAGCCGACGGCCACAGCGAGCGTGACCACGATGTCGAGCACAATCAGGCGGCCGATCGGCATCGTGCGGATCAGCACCGCGGTGGGCGGCAATGGCCGGCCGGCGCGCCAGTCGACGACGGCCGCCGCTGTGAGCCCGGAGTACACCACCTGACCCATCAGGTTGACCGCGGCCGTCAGCACAGCAACCCCGAGCGTCGCCACATCGACGAGGCTCCTGATGTGCTCAACGTGGAAGCCCTCCAGGATGCCATCGGTAACCGCTTGGGGGATCAGGATCACCACGGCGGCGGGGACGAGGAAGCGCCAGTGGCGTCGGTAGACGAGCCACATCTCCGAGAAGATGGACCGGGCCGAGAGCCTCCCTTCCTTGGCGGCAGTCACGTCTCGAGCAGGTGGGGGAGGGGGTTGGTCGGCAGGTGGATCCAACCCTCGCGGGTGGCGCGGTCGGCTTCCTCTCCCGGCTCCGGAGGCTGGGTCAGGCCCAGCGCCGCGGCGCGGGCGACCAGCGAGCAGACCACGGCATCGAAGCAGTTGTGGTCGGAGGTGGCGAGCTCCAGCTGCACGGAGTTCATCTGGAGGCCGCCGAGGCCGTCGGTCAGCTGGGAGAGCAGCTCGGGCAGCCGGCTGGCGCCGAGGCGGCTCTTGTAGCCGGTCGCGGAGAGGCCCCAGGAGGTGAGGGCGGGCGTGGGGTAGGCCTCGACGAGCTTCCCGGACCCGGCGCGGTCCACGGGCTCACCATACGCGGCCAGGCGATCGAGGAGATAGGCGCAGCGCATCGCGACCACGCCGATCAGGTCGGTCGAGACACTCAGCGGCCGGCGCGCGCCCTGCTCGATCAGGCGACGGTCGGTGGCCCGGAAGCTGAGCTGGAAGCGATAGAGGTCCTGGTCCTCGCCGCTGCCCGGCCAGCCCGCGCGGTTGCGGTGGGCCGCCACCGCTTCCACGAACTCATCCGGCCAGCCGAACGGCGCGTCGATGGCGACCTTCTCGGCCCCCTCGATCGCAGCCAGCAGAGCCCCGTCGTCCAGCCCGGAGCGAAGGTCCGAGACGATCGGTCGTCCCGGGCCCCACTCGATCGCGCAGGCGCTGGTGTTGGCGGGCTGCGCCGCGAGGTCGATCCCGAGCGTGCGCACGCCGCGATGGTATTGCGGGTATACGTGCGCGCATGGAGGAAGTCCTGCCGGGCGTATGGCACTGGACGGCGCAGCATCCGAAGATCCACACCGAGGTCAGCTCGCACTGGGTCCCGGCCTCGGGTGCCGTGATCGATCCGCTTCTGCAGCCCGATCGGGGAATCGAGCCGTTCCGGGCCCAGCCGCCCGACCGGGTGCTGCTCAGCAACCGCCACCACCTGCGCAACGCCGAGCGCTTCGCGGAGGAGTTCGGCTCCGTGATCGAATGCGCCAAGCCCGGACTGCACGAGTTCGAGAACGGGCCGGGCGTTCAGGGGTTCGGCTTCGGGGAGGAGGTGGCTCCGGGTATCGAGGCGCTCGAGGTCAACGCGATCTGCCCTGACGAGACGGCCCTGTGGATCAGCGACGCCGGGGCGCTGGTGATCGCGGACGGGATCGTCCGGCATGACGGGGAGATGCGGTTCGTCTCCGATGGGCTGCTGGGCGACGATCCCGAGTCGGTCAAGGCGGGGTTGCGGGACGCCTACTCGCGGCTGCTCGATCGGGACTTCGACAACCTGCTCTTCGCCCACGGCGACCCGCTGATCGGCGGCGGCAAGGAGGCGCTTCGCCGCTTCGCCGAGCCCGTCTAGGGCGAGGACCCGCCGAGTAGGCTGGGTCGGTGAGCCGCGAGGATTTCGAGATCGGCGACGGCAGGCCGGAGATCGCCGCTGCCGGCGGGGTGCTCGTGGCGCGGGATGGCGAAGGAGTCAGCAGGGTCGCGGTCATCCATCGCCCGAAGTACATGGACTGGTCGCTGCCCAAGGGCAAGCTCGAGGAGGGCGAGAGCTGGCAGGAGGCGGCGCTGCGCGAGGTGGACGAGGAGACCGGATACCAGTGCAAGCCGCTCACCGAGCTGCCGCATGTCTCCTATCTGGATCGCAAGTCCCGGCGCAAGCTGGTGCGCTATTGGCTGATGGAGCCGCTCGAGGGGCAGTTCGAGCCGCACGGAGAGGTCGATGAGTTGCGCTGGGTCACCCCCGACGAGGCCGACGAGCTGCTCACCTATCCGCACGACGAGGAGCTCGTCCACAAGGCGCTGCGGCGCTATCGGTGGCGCCGGGTCATGCAGGTCCTGACGCCCTTCTCGCGCCAGCCGTTTCCGGGCTGAGCCGGCCTGAGCCGCCGGGCGAGTAACAGAGCGGGTCTAGGATGGACTGTGAAGTACAGCCAAGTTGGAACTGACTTCAGACGGAAGGAGCCGTTTCGTGACCAACAACACCGAGACCGCGATTCTCGCGGGAGGATGCTTCTGGGGCGTCCAGGAGCTGCTTCGCGAGCGTGACGGCGTCATCTCCACGCGGGTCGGATACACCGGCGGCGAGAACGCCAACCCGACCTACCGCAACCATCCGGGCCACGCCGAGGCCGTCGAGATCGTCTTCGACCCCGAGCGGATCTCGTACCGGGACATCCTCGAGTTCTTCTTCCAGATCCACGATCCGACCACCAAGGACCGGCAGGGGAACGACATCGGCTCGAGCTACCGCTCCGAGATCTTCTATACGACCGATGAGCAGCGCCGGGTCGCGGAGGACACGATCGCCGACGTCGACGCCTCCGGCATCTGGCCGGGCAAGGTCGTCACCGAGGTGAGCGAGGCCGGACCGTTCTGGGAGGCCGAGCCCGAGCATCAGGACTACCTGCAGCGCTATCCCGAGGGCTACACCTGTCACTTCGTGCGGCCTGACTGGAAGCTGCCGCACCGCGAGGCCGCGGCCTCTTAGCGGCCGACGCGTATTGGCGCCTTTTGCCCGCTATCGGGGCAAAAGGCGCCAGAAGTGCGGTTGATCGACGGTCCATCTAAGGCTAGTGTCGCCGGACTCGAAGGAGGGGACGGGGCCACGAGCGACAGCGCCGAGACCGCGGTCCTCCCCGGAGGCTGCTTCTGGATCATGCAGCAGTTGCTGCGCGACCGAGACGGAGTCATATCTACCCGAGTGGGATGGACCGGCGGGGAGAACGACAACCCGACCGAGGACAGCTCGAGCGGCTGCAGAAGCTGCGCGAGTCCGGCGCTCTCACCGACGCCGAGTTCGAGCGAGAGAAGGCGAAGGTCCTCTCGGAGGGCTGAAAGGCGAAGCCGCGAGGGGCCCCGCCTTCCGCACTCCGTTCCGCCTTAGAACATTTCGCGCTCACCCCCGGTTACGGTTTTGCCGTCACGACAGTTGCGGTCGCGGCATAATTCGCCGGGTCGGCAGCGGATGCCGATCGGAGCGGCCGGTGCTCCCCGTGAGCCAAGCCCGTCGAGGTGAGACAGGAGGTCTCGATGCACGCCAGAGGCGTGGCCACTACGGTGATTTGCGCGGTCACCCTGGTGGCGGGAGTCGCCACCGCCCAGGCGTTCAAGTTGGTGGGGACGACGGCGGGGAACTTGCTCGTGAGATCCCCAGATCCCGGTCGAGTGGGGGTAGGGGCCGGCCTCGGGCGGGATAGGCGCTGAGCGCGGGACCGCTGAGACAACCGCAGCCTCGATAGCGTCCCCCGCGTGCCCGCCGCGCCCGGAGGACGAGAGGCAGACGTGATCGTCGTGGGCGCGGGACTCGCGGGCCTGGTCGCCGCCCGCCAACTGGTCGCCGCGGGGCGCAGTGTCCTGGTGGTCGAGGCACGGGACCGGGTCGGCGGCCGCACGGTGAACGCCTCGATCGGCGCGGGCAAGGTGACCGAGATGGGCGGCCAGTGGGTGGGCCCGGGCCAGGACCGGGTGCTCGGGCTGGCGCGGGAGCTCGGCGTCGAGACCTTTCCGACCTACCACCAGGGCCGAAACGTGCTCGAGCTACGCGGCAAGCTCCGCCGCTACAAGGGCACGATCCCGCGGCTCGCGCCGCACGTCCTCTTCGATATCGCACGGGTGCGGAGGAAGGTCGACCGCGCGCTTCGCCGGGTGTCCGCGGAGGCACCCTGGAACGCGCCGAAGGCGAAGGAGCTCGACTCGCAGACGCTCGCCAGCTGGCTGCGCAAGCGGGCCCGCACCAAGAAGGCGCGGACCCTGCTCGAGATCGCGGCCGGCACGGTGACCGGGGCCGAGACGGCGCAGCTCTCCGCCCTGTGGTTGCTCTCCA
>DATDJZ010000097.1:0-2577 GCA_036520315.1 Solirubrobacterales bacterium
GTCCGGTAAGCGCGCAAACGCGCATCAGGAAGCGTCCAGCGCCGCTAGGGTCACGTGCCATGGGAATAGCTCGCGTCGACCCTCACGAGGGCGATGCAAGGGCAGCACATCGGGGCCGAAGAGCACTTGGACCCCGCAGCCGCGAAGCCGTTGGATGCTCTCCACCAGCGCGGGATGCTTGCCCTGTGCGGCGTTCAGGTACGGCAGGACGACAACCGGCAGCTCCATGCCGATCGCCTCGCAGAGGAGCCCGAGCGCGAGCGTGTCGGAGATGCCGGCCGCCCACTTGTTGATCGTGTTCAAGGTGGCCGGGGCGACGATGATGGCGTCCGGGGGCGGCAGCAAGTCTGGTTCACCCGGCAGCTTGTAGTCGTGGCGCACCGGGTGGCCGGTCCGCTCGGAGAGGCCCGGCGCGTCGATCCACTGGAAGGCGCGGGGAGTTGCGACCACACAGGTGTCCCAACCGGCCTTCTGCGCCAAGTCGACCAAGACATAGACATCACGGGCAGGCGGCGCCGCACAGACGACCAGATAGAGCACACCGCGGGCTCGGGCTGATGACTGGTCCTCGAGATTCATCTACACAGCTCCGAGGGGTGGGGACGGTCGAATGGGCGAGAGGTAGCCTCATCCTATGGCCCCGTTCAGCCTGGCGCCCTTCCGGTCCCTGCTTCGGTTACCGGGGATCCCTCGGCTGGTCGTCTCCTCCCTTGTCGGCCGCGTGCCGGCCAGCATGGGACCGCTCTCGATCGTGCTCCTGGTCCAGTCGGTGACTGGCTCCTACGCGAACGCAGGTTCGGCCGCGGGGGTGTTCGCGATCGCCACCGCGCTGGCATCGCCGCTACTAGGTCGCATTATCGACCGAGTCGGCCAGACCTGGGTGTTGATCTCGTGTGGAAGTGTGTTCGCCGCGGCGTTTGTGACACTCGCGCTGACGGCCGAGCATGGCGAGGGCAATATGACGCTCGTGCTGGGGTGTGTCGCCGTGGCGGGGCTGGCCAATCCGCCGCTTGCACCATCCATGCGGACGCTGTGGTCAGCCAGGGTCGATGGTCCGACCTTGCAGACGGCCTACGCGCTGGAGTCGACGATGCAGGAGGTTATCTTCATCACCGGGCCGCTGCTGGTGGCGCTGCTGGTCACCACCATCTCGCCGGCGGCCGCCGTCCTCGCCGCGGGCGGGCTCGCCTTCGTAGGCACGGTCAGCTTTGCGACGTCGCCGTCCTCGCGGGCGTGGCGCGGGCAGCCGCGCGCACAGGACTGGGCTGGACCATTGCGAGACCAAGGAATTCGCACTCTCGTGGCGGTCATGGTGCTGCTTGCGGTCGCGTTCGGGCTCCTACAGGTGGCGATCGCCGCGTTCGCGGCTCGCAATGGCGCGCCGGGCGCCGCTGGCGTCCTGCTCGCGACCTGGACGTCTGGCAGCTTGGTGGGCGGGTTGTTCGCTGGCGGCCGACGGTGGTCCGCCCCGGTGGAGCGCCGCTACGTCGGGCTTCTGCTGCTGCTCGCCGGCGCCTTTGCCCTGCTGCTCCTTCCCGAAACGAATCTACAAATGGGCGCGTTGATCGTGTTCGCCGGTCTGCCCATCGCCCCCTGGCTCTCCTGCACCTACCTACTGGTCGACCGCCTCACGCCGACCGGCACGGTGACCGAGGCGTTCACCTGGGTACTGACGGGGTTCCTAAGCGGCCAATCAGTCGGGGCGAGCCTTGCGGGAATGCTGATCGATGCAAGCGGTCCGCGGATGGCCCTGCTCGCTGCAACCGTCAGCCTCACCCTCGCGGCGGTCGTTGCGGTCACACGCTGGCCGACCTTCGCGCGCCCAGAGCGCGCTGACCTCGGCCACGAGCGCGGTCGAGGTCAGCCACGATAGCGAGAGCGTCTCCCCCCGGTGGCCGCACGGTACGATCACCCTTGTCGCAATAAGCGAGAGGAGCCTTCCGCGTGGCACGGGTCGATCCCGCTGATCCACGGCCGGCCTTCCGGCAGATCGCCGATCAGCTCCGCGACCGCATCCTTGGCGGAGAGCTGCGACCAGGCGGGCAACTGCCGTCGGAAACCGAGTTGCTCACCGAGTTCGGCGCATCACGCTCGACCGTCCGTCACTCGATCGAAGTCCTCAAGAGCGAGGGCCTCATCGAAACCCGTCAAGGTCGTCCGGCCTTCGTACGCACGTCACATCCCCGTATTCTTCGGCTCGCGCCTGACCGCTTCGCGCGAAGGTACCGGCAAGCTGGCACGACGCCCTTCAACGTCGATGTCGGGACGGATCGAGCCGCACGGCTCGAGGTTCGGCAGTTCGCGCGGACCACAGCTTCAGCGGAAATCGCTGCCCGACTTGGCCTCCCCGAGGGCGCGGAAATCCTCGCGCGGCACTTCCGCTTCCATGTCGATGAACGACCAGTGCAGCTCTCGACCTCGTACCTGCCGTACAGCCTCGTGCACGAAAGCCTCATCGAGGATCCGGGTCGGGAACCATGGCCCGGGGGCACCATCGCGCAGCTCGAGACCGTCGGGATCCGGGTGACCACGGCTGTGGAGGAGGTGAGCGCCCGCCTCCCGCTGCCGGCGGAGGCT
>DATDJZ010000098.1:0-5363 GCA_036520315.1 Solirubrobacterales bacterium
CGCATGATGAGGGGATGTCGGTCCGGGAGTGCTCGAAGAAGTTCGGTTTTCACATCGGCTCTTGGACGTTTGATCAAAGCGGGCCTGAAGAGAACTGCTGCGAGATCTGCGGAATCGACAGCTGGCTGGGGAAACCACTCAAAGCGCAGCTTCACCACAAGAACGGCGACGGCTCGGACAATCGGCTGGAGAACATCCAATTCCTGTGTCCCAACTGTCACAGCCAGACCGACACGTACGGCGGACGAAATGGACACCGGCGGTCGAAGCGCCATTTGAGGCTGGTCAAGCCTCCGGGTGACGGTCAGGAGGATGTCGCGTGAGGTCGATTCGGGCGGATTTGTGCTCCGGACGGCTCCGGGATAGTTGCTACCTTGCGCGGCTCAATGTGGCGCCTGCGACGAGCTTTCGTTCCAGTCGCGGCGGTGGGAGCGGGACTTGCGCTCGCTGCCTGCGGCGGTGACAGTTCACCGGAGACCCCGATCGTGGTCCCGACCGCGACCCAGCCGAGCCAGGGCGGGGCCGAGTTCATCGCCCAGGCGGACTCGATCTGCGCGGAGGCCGACAGCTCGATCGAGCAGTTCGCCGCCGCCGGCCAGGGCCTGACCGAGGCCGACCAGATCGCTCAGCTCCGCCAGGGCGTGGCCGACCAGATCAAGCAGCTCAACCCACCGTCGGACACGAATCTCGATGCCTTCCTGAGTGCGCTGTCCGACCAGGTCTCCGCGGGCAAGAAGATCGGCCTCGCGCTCCAGCGCGGCGAGGACACCACCGTGTTCGAGAGCGAGCTGGACAGCGCCAAGACCCAGGCCGAGCAGGCGGCCTCGGCCTACGGCTTCAAGGAGTGCGGCCAGCCGATCACCTCCTCGGGCCCCAGCAGCCCCAGCAGCCCCAGCAGCTCGAGCTCGTCGAGCAGCGGCGGGGTCGTCACTCCGACGGCGCCGAGCAGCTCGTCGGGGACCAGCGGCAGCGCCGGCGGGACGGCCGGGGGCGACACCTCGGGCAGCTCGGGCACCAGCGGTAGCACTGGGTCAGGGACCTCCGGATCCACCGGCGGCACCGGCGGCAGCTCCGGCGGCGTCGGTCCCGGCTAACGCGAGGGCGCTCCGCAGGCGACAGGCGAGGAGCGACCCGTCTTAAGCGACTACTTCAGCCCAGGTTCCGTACAGCTGCGCGTACCGCCCGCCGGCCGCGATCAGCTCGTCGTGCGTGCCGCTCTCCACGATCCGCCCGTGCTCCAGCACCGCGATCCGGTTGGCATTCCGGATGGTCGAGAGCCGGTGTGCGATCACGATCGCGGTCCGCCCGCGCAGCAGCCGCTCCAACCCCGCCTCGATCGCCCGCTCGGTCCGCACGTCGACGTTGGAGGTTGCCTCGTCCAGGATCAGGATCCGCGGCTCGGCCAGCAGCGCCCTGGCGAACGCGATCAGCTGCCGCTGCCCGGCCGAGAGCGCCACGCCCCGCTCGCCGACCTCGGTGTCGAAGCCGTTGGAGAGCCGACGAATGAAGTCGCCGGCGCCAATCGCATCGGCGGCCGCCTCGATCTCCTCGTCGCTCGCACCCGGGCGCCCGAAGGCGATGTTCTCCCGCACGGATCCCGAGAACAGGAAGCCCTCCTGCGGCACGATGCCGAGCTGGCTCCGGAGACAGGTCGAGCTCAGATCGCGCAGGTCGTTCCCATCGACCAGCACCCGGCCCCGCTGCGGGTCGTAGAAGCGCGAGACCAGCTTCGCGAAGGTCGACTTCCCGGCGCCGGTCTCGCCGACCAGCGCCAGCGTCTCGCCCGGCGCCACATGGATCGACACGTCCTCCAGCGCCCAGTCCTCGGACTCGACCTCCCCACTCAGATCACGGGTCGCGCTGTCGCGCGCCCTCGCACCTTCGATCTTCCCGCTCGACCGCTTCAGCCCCGCCGCCTGGTCCAGTCCATACGAGAACCAGACGTGGTCCATCTCGATCTCGCCGCGCAGGGTCCCCGGGTCGGCCGCGTCCGGCTTGTCGACCATGTCCGGCTCGGTATCGAGCAGATCGAAGATCTTGTCCAGCGCCGCCATCCCCTGTTGGTAGGTCGTATAGAGGTTGGAGAGCTGCTGGATCGGGTCGAAGAAGGTGGAGAGGTACCCGACGAACGCGACCACGATGCCGATCTGCGCGTGCCGCGCCGCCTCGGTGCTCAGGTCCAGCGCCTGGTAGCCGCCGTAGAGCAGGATCACCGCCGTCCCGATCGCCGAGAGCAGCTCGACCGCCGGGAAGTACGACGCGTTCAGGTAGACCGTCTTCAGGTTCGCCTGGCGGTTGAGCTCGTTGAGCTCGCCCATCTGCTCGACGTGCCGCTCCTCCTGCGCGAAGCTCCGGACCACCCGCACCCCGCTCAGGCTCTCCTGCAGGTAGGCCGTCACCTCGGCGATCCGTTCCCGGGTGATCCGGTAGGCGCTCGCCGCGACGATCCGGAAGACCAGGCTGGCGATGAACAGGACCGGCAGCGTCAGGAAGACCACCAGCGCCAGTTGGACGTCGGCCACCAGCATGATCACGACGACGCCGATCAGGGTCAGGAGGCTCGAGAAGAGCGTCACCACGCCGGTCGAGATCAGCTGGTCGAGCGCATCGACGTCATTGGTGATCCGCGAGATCAGCACCCCGGGCCGGTTGCGGGTGAAGAACCCGATAGACATCTGCTGGAGGTGGGTGAAGATCCGGATGCGCAGGTCCTGCAGAGCCCTCTCGCCCACCCAACCAACCAGGTAGGTCTGCACGTAGCTCGTCCCCCAGCCGACCAGCGCCGCGACCAGGAATCCCCCGACGATCAGGAAGAGGGCGGAGGAGTCGCCATTGAGGGCGGCCGACACCGCCTTCCCGACCAGGAACGGCGGCGCCAGCGTGGCGCCCGTCGCCAGGATCAGCGCGCCCAGCATCATCAGCACCTGGCGCCGATAGGGCCCCAGCAGCGAGAACAGCCAGCGGACCTTCCGCCAGCGGTTGTCCTGTCCCCTGATCAGCCGCCACAGCGAGCGAAAGAGGGCGAAGAAGTTCTGTGCGCCGTTGGTCTCGTTCACAGCTTGGCCAGCTCCTCCCGCTCCTCCAGGTCCCGTTGCAGATAGACCGAGTCCTCGAGCCCCTTCTCGGCGATCTCCTCGTACAGCGGGCAGCGCTCGAGCAGCTCCTCATGGATCCCGCGATCCACGATCCGCCCCCGGTCCATGACCACGATCTCGTCCGCCAAGGAGATGGTCGAGAGTCGGTGCGCGACGATGAACGTCGTCCGGCCCTCCATCGCCTCCCGCAGGCCCGCCTTGATCTGCGCCTCGGTCCGCGCGTCCACCGAGGAGGTCGCGTCGTCGAGGATCAGGATCCGCGGCTCGGCCAGCAGGGCCCTGGCAATCGCGATGCGCTGCCGCTGACCCCCCGAGAGGGTCAGCCCGCGCTCGCCGACGATCGTCTCGTAGCCGTCCGGCAGCCAAGTGATGAAGTCGTGCGCCTGGGCCCGCCTGGCCGCGGCCTCGATCTGCTCCTGCGTCGAGTCCGGCCGCGCGTACGCGATGTTGGCCGCGACCGTGTCGGAGAACAGGAAGCTGTCGTCCGCGACGAACGCGATCTCGCGCCGCAACGAGGCCAGATCGACCTCCTTGATGTCGGCTTCGTCGATCACGACCCGGCCCTCGCTGGGGTCATAGAGCCGGGCGAGCAGCCCGACCAGGCTCGTCTTGCCGGAAGCGGTCGGCCCGACCAGCGCCACGGTGCGCCCGGCTTCGACCTCGAGATCGACCCCGCTCAGCGCCGGCTCGGAGCCGTCGTAGCGGAGCGTGACCCGCTGCAGCGACACCTGTCCCCGGCCTTCCGGCAGAGGGGGGGCGCCGGGCGGGCTCTGCATGGACGGCTCGCGGTCGAGGATCTCGAACATCCGGTTGCCGGACGCAACCGCCCGCTGGGCCATGCTCAGCGACATCCCCAGCCAGCGCACCGGGCCGGAAAGCATCACCACGTACAGATAGAAGGCGGTCAGATGGCCGATGTTGGTGTGGCCGTGGATCACCTGCATTCCTCCCACCAGCAGGACGGCTGCAAGACCCAGGTTGGGCAGGAACCCCATCAGCGGCGTGTAGAAGGCCTGCAGCCGCGTCGACACCATGCTCTGCTCGAAGACGCGGTTCACGGAGTGCCGGAAGCGATCGAGCACGTGCCGCTCCCGCGCGAACGCCTTCACGATCCGGATCCCCGAGATGTTCTCCTCCGCCCCGGCGGTCACCTCGCCAACCCGCTGCTGCACCTCCTGTTCGGCCGGCCGGTTGCGGCGGCTGTAGCGGGTCGCGGTCGCGACCAGGAAGGGGACGGGAGCAAGCGCGAGCAGCGCCAGGACCGGGTCCAGGACGAACATCGCCGCCGCCGCGAACAGGATCGTGAGCGCGCTCTGGCTCACCCAGATCAGCCCGTAGCCGAGGAAGAAGCGGATCGACTGCAGATCGACGGTCGCTCGCGACATCAGCTGACCGGTCTGCTGCGTATCGAAGAACCCCAGCTCGAGCTTCTGCAGGTGCTCGTAGAAGCGCTGGCGCAGGTCGAACTCGACGGCCAGCGAGACCTTGCCCGCGATCAACCGCCGCCCGACGGTGAGGGTCAGGCGCAGAATGCCGGCGCCGAGCAGCACCAGCACCAGCGGCATGATGTCGTCCCGGCGCTCATCCTTGATCGCGTTGACGGCCGCGCCGGTGAGCAGCGGAATCAGCACGGTCATCGCCATCGCCAGCCAGGCCAGCGCCAGCGAGATGATCAGAGCGCGGCGATATGGACGCAGAAAACCGAGGAGGCGCCGGAAGGTGGCCATACCTTAACTATAGAAAGTGAAGTAAAGGCCCAGGTTCTCTGAGATGCCCCGTTGCCTGCCGCTACTCTCAGCGCAGTGCTCAGAGAGATCATCAGCTGGCCGATCTCGATGGCCCGCACGGCGATAGATCTGCCCCGGGCGATGGAGCGCAGCGTCCGCGAGGCGAACGACCTGATGGAGGTCTCGCGCGAGCAGCTCGAGGTGATGCGCCGCCAAGCCGATGAGGCGCTCGAGCAGGCGGAGCGCATGAACGAGCTCCTCGGCCGCGTCGTCCGGCTCACCGAGCCGCTTGAGCGGGCGCAGCGCGGCGGCGAGTACGTCGGTGAGCGGCTGAAGCGCGCGATCTTCGGCCCCGAGGAAGCGGCGCGGGCCTCGATCGACGCAGAGGTGATCGCGGAGGAACGAGCCCTCGCGGAGCAACCGGAGACACCCCTGGGGCAGGAAGAGGCACCGGCACGGCCCCCGGATCCATCGTCCGAGCGGTGACTCGTCCCGACGCCGGGCTCTGTGACCGCTGCCGCCACCAGCGCCTGATCCACAA
>DATDJZ010000099.1:0-8244 GCA_036520315.1 Solirubrobacterales bacterium
GTCTTCTCCCCAGAACCCGTTCCACGGATCGTCTCCCCAGGGGCCGGGACCTCCACCGAACATGTTCCGGCCCATCACCACCGCCCCGATGTTCTCGCGGCGCCTCTCGACGACCGGCGTGCTGGCATTGACCTCCCCGCCTCCCTCCTCCCCATGGGTCTCCCGAAAGGCGGCCAGCGGGAAGATCCACTCGTGCAACTGCAGGCCGCCGGCGCCGAGCGGATCCTCCGCGCTCTGCTTCGGGCCGGCGACGAAACCGTCCAGCGACATCGACGTGAAGCACCGCAGTCTGCTCATCAACTTCCGCCCTCCCCCTCGAGGGCCGAGACGCGGTCGAGGGGCACATCCTCGACCGGCTGCCGCCGGCCCGGCAGGCCGAGGGCGACCAGCGCACCGGTGAGCGAGAACGCCGCGAGGACGGCGACCGCGGGTGCGAAACCGTCGAGGAAGGCGTCGGCTGACGCGAAGCTGCCGGCCCCGGCAAAGACCGCGGCGGCAACGGCGATCCCGAAGACGCCGCCGAGCTCGCGCATCATGCTGTTGGCGCCGGCGGCCTTGCCGACCTCCTCCAGGGAGAAGGAGCCGACGACCGAGTTCTGCGCCGCCGGGATCGCCATCGAGACCCCGATGCCGGCCAGGACCGACGGGATCACGAACTCGGAGTACGTCAATCCGGGGTCGGCGATCAAGGAGATCCAACCCAGGCCGATGGCCTGCAGCGACAGTCCGCCGACCATGAAGGGACGCTCTCCGAAGCGGTCCACCAGGGAACCGACGACCGGAGCCACGGTGATGAAGGTGATGGTCCATGGGATCAGGCGGAGGCCGGCGTCGAGGGGGCCGTAGCCGAGCGCCGTCTGCAGCATCTGGGCGAAGAAGAAGACCGCGCCGAACAGGGAGGCGAAGGTGAGGAAGATCGCCGCGTTCCCGGCCGAGAAGCCGCGGGAGCGGAAGAAGCGCAACGGCAGCATCGGCTCGGGCGCCCGCCGTTCCCAGGCAATGAACGCCCCAACCAGCAGCAGGCCCGCTGCAAGCGCTCCAATGACCTCGAGGCTGCCCCAGCCGGCGGTGTTCCCACGCACCAGCCCCCAGACGATCCCGAAGGCGGCCGCGCTGATCAGCCCCAGGCCGGGGAGGTCGAGGCCGGTGTCGCCGCCATAACTCTCCTCGATCCTGGTGAGGACGAGCGGGATCGCGGCGAGACCGATCGGGACGTTGAGCCAGAAGATCCACTCCCAGTCGATGCCCTCGACGATCGCGCCACCGACGAGCGGGCCGATCGCCACCGAGATCCCGGTGACCGCGCTGAACAGGCCGATCGCCGTCCCCCGCTTCTCGGGCGGGAAGGCGGCGCTGAGGAGCGTCAGGCCGAGGGTCAGCACCAGCGCCGCGCCGGCGCCCTGGATTGCCCTCGCCGCGATCAGCCAGCCAACATCCGGCGCCAGCGCGCAGGCGGCGGACGCCGCCGCGAACAGCCCGAGTCCACCGGCATAGAGCTCCCTACGCCCGTAGCGATCGCCGAGCGCCGCTGCCGGGATCAGCAGGACGGCGAAGCTCAGGTTGTAGGCGTTCACCGTCCACTCCAGATCCTCGATCGAGGCACCCAGGTCGAGTCGGATCGTGCTCAGCGAGGTCGACACCACCAGGGTGTCCAGGGCGGCCATCAGCGAGCCGATCGCGGTCAGGGCAACCACCCATCCGGTCGCCGTCCTCTTCTTCCCTGTGTAGGTGCCAGTCGAGTTCATCTTTTTGCCTCCGAATTGCCGTCTTCAGTTAAGACCCGGCGAGAGCTGAGAATCCATCGGCGAGTTGTTCGCGGATGGAGGGGCTCGCAGCCGGATCCGCCCGACGCCACAGTCGAGGGACATGCGTCCTCGGCCAGCATCGAGACGATGGCCTCGACGTCGTTTCGCTCCCAGGCGTTGACGTAGCGCTTGACCATCTCGCCCAGCCGCTCGTCCCCGAGCGAGCGCAGAGTCTCCTGCTGGTCCCGCTGCGGCACCCTGGTTTCGATCGTGGCTCGGGCGCGCTGGAGGGCACTGTTCACCGCGGCGACCGTGGTGTCGAGAGGGTCCGCCGCCTCCCGGGCGGAGAAGCCCAGCACCTCCCGCAAGATCAGCACAGCCCGCTGCCTTGCCGGGAGCAGCCGCATGGAGACGATCAGCGCACGCTCGAAGTCCTCGCGGGTCGTGTAGCGCCCCTCGACGGCTGGCTCTGTGACTGGCGCGTGCGAATGCTCGGCAGGGCTGGTCTCGTCGAGGTCGATCGGGACTACTCGTTTCGGTTGGCGACGGATCACGTCGAGGGAGGCGTGGGTTGCGATCCGGTAGAGCCAGCTGCGAAGCGAGCCGCGTCCCTCGAAGCGCGGGAGCCCATTCCAGGCACGGACGAGCGTCTCCTGCAAGGCATCCTCGGCGTCATCAGGGGAGCCGAGCATCCGTCGGCAGTGAGCCCGGAGCTCGGCGCGATGTGGCTCGACGAGCCGGACGTAAGAGTCGTCGCTGGGCATCGCGTCTCGTCTCATGTATCGCTGCACCGAGCCACTCGACTATCGCCGCGATACTATCAAATCGAGAGCTAACGGAATCCGCCCAGCTTGTGACTATCGACGCGATACTCTCGACTCGGTAGCTCATGGGGCGTCCAGTCGAACCCGATCGGATCTACCGGCACTTCTGCATGACGGCCCGAGCCCTCGAAGTCGTCGGCGAGCGCTGGTCGCTGTTGATCGTCCGCGACCTGCTGCCGGGCCCGCGCCGCTTCACCGATCTCGCCAGGAGCCTTGACCCGATCACTCCGGCCCGGCTGACGGACCGGCTCCGACGGCTCGAGGCGGCCGGGGTGATCACCCGCCGCCCAGCCACCCGAGGGAGGGGGGTCTGGTACGAGCTGACCGACGCGGGCTTCGACCTCGAGCCAGCGATCGACGAGCTCACCTTCTGGGGAATCGAGCACGCCAAGGATCCTCCGCGACCGGGTGAGCCCGTCCACTGCGAAGCCGTGATGATCGGGACGAAGGTCTGGCTGAATCGCTATTCCAGCGCGCCGCCCGACGGGCTTGTCTGGGTCTGGAGGTTCCCGGGCGAGGACAGCTACAGCCTGCGAGCCAGGGACGGTGCCTGGGAGCTGATTCGAGGCGAGGAGAAGGGAGCCGCGGTCGAGGTCAACGCGACCCAGGACGCATGGGCCATCTTCCTCACCTCGCCCCGCGAGCAGCGGCGGCTGCCGACCGAGGAGATCGGACTAGAGGGATCTCGGGCTGAGGTCAGGAAGTTCGCCAAGCGTTTCGGGGCGGAGTTCGCGGCCCCCTGATTCCCGGTCATCGTGGGCGGCTGCCTGTGGCGGCTGGTTCGGGATCAAAACCGCGGCCATGACCGCGCCGGCCAGCGCGATCCCGGCGGCCACCAGGACGGCGGTCTGGAAGCCGTCGAAGAAGGCGTTCGAAGCCGCGTCGTGGAGGCCTTGCGCCAGGCCCGACTGCCCGCTGCCATCGAGTTGGGCGGCCGCCCCGAAGGCGGTACCCACGGACCGCTCCGAGCTGTCGGCGATCGAAGTCGGAAGATGAGCGGGGAGCGCCTCGATCAGGCGGCTGGCGTAGATCGACGCATAGATGCTGCCGATTACAGCCACCCCGAGGGTGGCGCCGAGGATCCGGGTCG
This sequence comes from Solirubrobacterales bacterium, assembly GCA_036520315.1. GTDB lineage: Bacteria > Actinomycetota > Thermoleophilia > Solirubrobacterales > 70-9 > DASUPK01. Next base: position 3,660 of record DATDJZ010000099.1, read on the forward strand.
CATCGTTGACGGCCGACCCTACGCCGGCCTTCGCCGCTGGGACTGCTCCCATGATCGACTCGGTCGCGGGCGCGCTGGTCAGGCCGATGCCGGCGCCGATGAAGACCATTGCACCGGCGATCGTGAGGTAGCTGGTGCTGCTGGAGTTCGTCGATGCCCAGGCAAGCCCGACGGCAAGCGAGACCAGTCCGCCGGCCACCACCAGCTTCGTCCCGCTCCTCACCGCCAGCCTCGTGCCTACCACCGAGGTGATCCCGACCAGGGTGGCCACCGGCAGCAGCCTGAGTCCCGTCGACAGCGGCCCGTAGCCCTTCAGGAACTGGAAGTAGAGCGTGATCACGAAGATGAACCCCATCAGCGAGAAGAAGGTGATCGTCACCGCAGCGCTCGCGGCGCTGAACCTGAGGTTTCTGAACAGGGCGACGTCGAGCATCGGGACGGGGACGCGCCGCTCCCAGGCGATGAACGCAATGAGGAGGACGGCCGCGAGCGCAAAGCCCGCGATGCTGAGGCCGTCCGCCCACCCGCGCTGCGGCGCCTCGATGATCGTGTAGATCAGGAGGGCCATCGCCGCGGTCGAGAGCAGCAGGCCCGGCCGATCTGCCTGGGGGGCTTCGGGATCCCGGGAGGTTGGCACCGCAACGGCCACCAGCACGACGGCGAGGGCGGCCATGGGGACGAGCGCGAAGAAGACGCTGGACCAGGAGAAATGCTCCAAGAGCCAGCCGCCGACGATCGGCCCGACGGCGATTCCGACTCCAGTGCTCGCGCCCCAGAGGCCGATGGCGCGGGCCCGCTCGCCGCGCTCGGTGAAGACGTTGGTCAGCAGGGAGAGGGTGGCCGGGAAGATCAGCGCCGCCCCCAGCCCCATGACGGCGCGGGCCGCGATCAGCTCACCGGGGCTGTTCCCCAGCCCACCGGCGAAGCTCGCGGCGCCGAAGACGACCAAGCCGGCCAGCAGCACTCCCTTGCGGCCGACACGGTCGCCGAGGTTGCCGGCGGCGAGCACCAGGGCCGCGAACATCAGGTTGTAGGCGTCGACGATCCACTCGAGCTGGGTCGTCGAGGCGTCCAGCTCCCGCACCAGCGCCGGCAGCGCCACGTTGACGATCGTTGTGTCCAGGTTGATCGCGAACGCGGCCAGGAGCAGCGCGACGAGGATCAGCGGTTTATTGCGAGGGTTGCGAGGGTCCACTGGTCATATGACTGATCTGGGAACGCCGGCTCATCGGACGGGGGGCAGGCGCCGTCGCTTAGCCGCTAGTCGTCCAGGCTCCCCATGGTCAAGTTGACGGTTGTTCCAGTCATCCCGCTTGACTTATCGGAAGCCATGAAGACCGCCATGTTTGCCGTCTCCTCGAGTGTCATAAGCCGTCGCGCGTGGTTCCTGCTCGCGATCAACTCTTGCCACTGTTCCCAGGTCATTCCCGATAGTCCGTTTGCCTTGGCGTCGAAGACTTCCTTCAGCGAGCCTGTCTCCGGTATCCCGTATGGCCGGAGACCGACGACGCGAATGCCCTGCGGCGCGAGCTCAGCGGATAGCTCTCGAGTGAGTGCCTCCTTGGCGGCCTGCGCCGGTCCGTAGCCTCCGTTCAATGGGGTGCCCGTCCGCGAGGGGACTGCGGTGACGGTCATGATCACCCCCGATTTATTCGGAATCATCTGCCTTGCGGCCAGGCGTGCGGTCAGGAAGTACGACGTGGCGTAGGTCGTGATCGGCAGGGAGAACTGCTCGGCATCCAGCTCGACCAGAGGCACACCCACGATCTTTGCGTCCGGGATCCCCACCCCGTTGAACGAGATGTCGACGCGGCCCGCGTGATCGATCACGGACTGCAGATGCTCGTCGACGGCCCGCTCGTCGAGAGCGTCGACCTCCGCCGCCTCGGCGGAGCCGCCGGCGGAAACGATCTCCTCGGCGACCGCTTCGACAGGTGCCCGGAGGCGCCCGGTGAGAAAGAGATTGGCCCCCTCAGCCGCAAAGGCGCGAGCTACAGCGCCGCCGATCGCACCACCGCCGCCGTAGATCACCGCGGTCTTGCCTTCCAGCATCATCTTGGTCTCCTTCGATAGAGGTAACTGCGTCTATCGATTAAGAGCGATCTCAGGGTCGGAACTCATCGGTCCGGGTTGGAGTCCCCGGCGGCGCAACCCGGGCGAGTACCCCCGTGCCGATGAAAGCGGTGAGCGCCGCGACCAGCTCGCCCTGGAACGTGACGACAACGAGCACATCGAGCCGGTCGTGCCCGCTCTCGCGATCGCGCCGGTAACCGGCCATCGCGGGCTGTCCGCCTGCGCTTGTCGTTTCAAACCGCCAGGTCGAGCGGAAGACCCACGCGGTGATGAACGCCGCGATGTCGTCCTTGCCCCGAAACCAGGTCGGCAGCGGCGGCATCGAGAAGGTCGCCTCTTCCCTCAGCATCGCGACGATCGCCGCGACGTCGGCCCGGTTCCAGGCGTCGACGAAGCCGGCTACCAGCTCGCGAGAGCGCTCGTCTCCGAGCGCTCGCAGCGTCTCCTGCTGCGAGCGGGCGGGGAGCTCCCGCTCGAGCTTCGCACGGGCTCGCTGCAGGGCGCTGTCAACCGCGCCGGCCGAGGTGTCAAGGATCTCGGCCGTCTCCTTCGCACTGAAGCCGAGCACTTCTCGCAAAATCAGCGCGGCGCGCTGGTTGGGCGGCAAGAGCTGGAGGGCGGCGACGTAGGCAAGCTCGACGCTCTCGCGGCTCTCGTAGCGCAGGAGCTCATCCGGATAGGGCTCGATCCAGACCGACTCCGCCAGGGGCTGGGCGAGCGGCTCGCGCGGATCGTCCCCTTGGCCGGCGCCACCGGGCAACTCGCGCCGCTTGCGCCTCTCGAGCATTCGCAGGCAGGCGTTCGTGGCGATCGCGTAGAGCCAGGAGCGCAGCGAGCTGCGGCCCTCGAAGCCGGCCCGGCCCTTCCAGGCCCCGAGCAGCGTCTCCTGCAGCGCATCGTCGGCGTCGTGCACCGATCCCAGCATCCGGTAGCAGTGGGCGTGGAGCTCACGGCGGTACGGCTCGATCAGCTCGGCGAAGGAGTCCTCATCCGCGACCCGATCCGCGTCCGTCATGCCCAGAGCTTCGCAGTCAGGTCGAGAGCTCGACCTCCGCTTGCAGGGGTCAGATGAACTCGCCCTCGCTGGTGCTTGTGTGACTAGTTGCGGCCGGCGACTGGACAAGGGTGCCTCTATTGCCAAGAAGCAGCCTCTGGTCAGACTCCCGCGGAGGACCAGTCGGTACCGATGTGGCAGCGTCCCTCTACCCTCGGGCAGTGAGCGGGATCTCGGTGGCGCGCAAAGGAGAGGGACCGGAGATCCTGCTGGTGCACGGAGGCGCAAGCCCTGACGCCACCTGGGGAGCGCTCGCGCCTCTCAGCGCGCGCTGGACGCTCGCCTCGGTCCATCGCCGCGGCTACCCCCCCAGCCCGGCGCCCCCGCATGGGCGCCAGGACTTCGATGTCGACGCCGCCGACATCCTTCCGCTGTTGAGCTCGCGTCCCCACGTCATCGCCCACTCCTACGGCGTCCTTGGAACCCTGATCGCCGCGGCCCGAAGGCCCGAGGACTTGCGCTCTCTCACTCTGATCGAGCCCCCTCTCTACTACCTGGTTTCCGGAGATCCGGAGATCGACCGGCTGGAGCGGATCGGGGACGCGGTGCTGACGGAGGGCCTTGACGCCGATCCACAGACGCTGCGTGCATTCCTGCGCCTGGCGGGCGCGCCGGGGGTAGATGACGGACCGCTGCCGGAAGCGGTCGCCAGCGGCGTTCGCCGGGCGCACGGCGGGCGCCTACCCGGCCAGGCCCGTCCGGCCCTCGAGCCGATTCGGTCAGCAGCCGTCCCGTCGCTGGTGGCGTCCGGGGATCACACGCGCGGGATCGAGCGCATCTGCGACGCCCTGGCTGCCGCTCTAGCTGCCGAGCGGCTGGTCGCACCCGGCGCCGGGCATTTCGTCGCCGCAGCGCCACGGTTCGCTGAGCGGCTGGAGCGCTTCCTCGTCGCAAGCAACTGACGTCGATCCGGCTGGCTCGGTCCGTCCCCGGGCGGCTACCGGGTCTCGCGTGAATGCGGAAGTCTTGCCTGCTGGGACGAGTGCTCCCAGTGGAGCGTCCGGCCCCAAGACGCCTGTTCTCCGCGGGCGCGAATCATCCCTGGGGTCGCGGCCGCCATCGTGCTCGTCGGCGCGGGAGCACTCTGGTACGTCAGCGAGAACGCCTCAGGCGGGTCTCGTCACTCAGCCAGCGCACGTAGCCGTACCGTCTCCGCTTGGAGTTCTTGCTCGGCCCTCCGGAGGCGAGCTTCAGACAAGACGCAATCCCGCTCCAACTCCTTCAGTTGGACAAGACTCGCCGGCCGCGGACCGTACATCTCGGCCCGGTAGAGGTCACGGCAATCGCGGTGGTAGCGGGCATCCGCTTTCAGTTCGTCCAGGCGACGCAGAGAGGTCAACGCCCTGACTGCTCCCCGTGGTAGCGGCGATCGCCGGCTCGCATCCCTGGGGCGATGCGCCCCGGGGCTCTGACAGCGTGGCCAACCTGGCGATTGCCATCGGCGCGATGAAGCTCGCC
>DATDJZ010000100.1:0-13566 GCA_036520315.1 Solirubrobacterales bacterium
TTCGGCTCCCGCCTGCCACTGATCTTCGGCTGCGGCTTCGCCGCGGCCGCGTTCGCCACGCTCGCACTTGCTCACAGCCGCCCGTTCGAGGTCTTCGTGGCGGCCGGCCTGCTCGGAATCGGCATCGGGCTCGCCTTCGCCGCGATGGCGAATCTGATCGTCGAGGCGGTGCCGGCCGATCAGACCGGGGTCACGACCGGCGTCAACACGATCACGCGGACCATCGGCGGCGCGTTTGGCGGCCAGCTGGTGGCGACCATCATCGCCGGGGGTGGCTCACCCACCGAGGACGCGTTCGTTCTCGCGTTCGCCGTGATCGCGGGCTCGCTGGTGCTTTCGATCCTCGCGGCGCTTGCCATCCCGCGGCCCTCGAGGGGCGCGATGCGGCCCGTGGCTCCCGGGGCAGCCGCGGTCGCCGAGCCCGGCTAGTACTCGGCGATTCGCTTGAGCCTCAAGACCGGGATCTCCCGGGGCGCGGCCCAGCGCCGGTCCTGGGCCGCATCCAGGGGTGCGACTTCCCTGCCGGGACAGGCCCTCAGTCCAGGTGCCAGGGGGTGAGAATGCGCGGGCCGTCACTGGTGACAGCCACGGTGAACTCGAAGTGGGCGGCCAGTGAATCGTCGGCCGAGTAGACCGCCCAGCCGTCTGATCCCATCCGGACCTCGGCCCCGCCGGCATTCACCATCGGCTCGATCGCGAGGACCATGCCCTGCTCGAGGGTCGGGCCCTTGCCCGGGTCTCCGAAGTTCGGGATCTGCGGGTCCTCGTGCATGTCGCGGCCGACCCCGTGGCCGACGAGGCTGCGGATGATCGAGAGCCCGTCGCGCTCGACGCGCGTCTGGATCGCATGCGAGATGTCGCTCAAATGGTTGCCCGGCTTCACCTGCGCGACGCCCTCGAAGAGCGCGTCGCGGGTGGTGTCCAGAAGCGGCTCGGCGTCCTCGGGCGTCTCCCCGATCGGCACGGTGATCGCCGCGTCCGCCACCCAGCCCTCGTGTGTGACGCCGACGTCGATCGAGAGGATGTCGCCGCGCCGAAGCTCGTAGGGCCCCGGAATCCCGTGGACCACCATCGAGTTGGGCGAGGTGCAGATCGAGCCGGGGAAGCCGCGGTAGCCCTTGAACGAGGGGACGGCGCCCTGCGAGCGGATGAACTTCTCGGCGGCCTCGTCGAGCTCCTTGGTGGTCACCCCGGGCCGTGCCTTCGAACGGAGCATCCGCAGGCAGCGGGCCTGGATCCTGCCGGCCTCGGCCATCTCGTCGAGCTGAGCGGACGTCTTGCGAATGATCATGCCGCGATACATCTCACATGCCCTCCTCTTCCTCCCGGCGGAGGGTGGCGATTATCCCGTGAATCCGTTCCTCCACCTCGTCAGGTGACTGCTTTCCATCCACACGATTGAGGATGCCACGTTCGTCGTAGTAGTCGACCAGGGGCTCGGTCTTCTCGCGGTAGGTGGCGAGGCGATTCTTGATCACCTCGGGCTTGTCGTCGTCGCGGACGATCAGCTTCCCCCCATCGAGGTCGCAGACACCCTCCTGCTTCGGCGGGTCCAACTCGACGTGGTAGATGTGGCTCGGGTTCTCCTCGCAGGTACGGCGGCCGCCGAGGCGGCGGAGGATCTCCTCCTCCGGGACCTCGATCAGGAGCACCCCGGTGATCTGGCGACGCAGCTCGGACATCTTCGCGTCGAGGGCCTCGGCCTGCGGGAGGGTGCGGGGGAAGCCGTCGAGGATGAAGCCGTCCGAAGCCTCCTCGCCCTGGAGCCGCTCGGCGATCACCCCGATGATCACCTCGTCCGGAACCAGATCCCCGCGACCCATGTACTCCTTGGCCTGCTTCCCGACCTCGATTCCATCCTTGACCGCGGCCCGCAGGATGTCCCCGGTCGCGTAGTAGGGCAGACGGAAGTCCTCCTGCAGCCGCTCGCCCTGTGTCCCCTTGCCGCTGCCGGGCGGCCCGATCAGGATCAGGTTCAGCTCTGGCAAGCCCGGGACCCCGCGGCGCGCGTCACTTCAGGAAGCCCTCGTAGTTGCGCATCATCAGCTGAGCCTCGAGCTGCTTGACCGTGTCGAGGGCAACGCCCACGACGATCAGGATCGAGGTCCCGCCGAAGAAGAAGTTGGCCGACGTCTGGCTGATCAGGATCGTCGGCAGCGCCGCGACCGCGCCCAGGTACAGGGCGCCGGGGAAGGTGAGCCTGGACAGGATCCGGTCCAGGTATTCGGCGGTAGGTCGTCCCGGTCTCACGCCGGGGATGAACCCGCCGTATTTCTTCAGGTTGTCCGCTTGGTCAACCGGGTTGAAGGTGACCGCCGTGTAGAAGTAGGTGAAGATGATGATGAAGAAGACCTCGCCGACAACGTAGTGCCAGCTGTTGGGGCTGAAGAAGTTCGCGAAGTCGGTCCAGAAGTTGTCTCCCGTGCCGCCCAGGAGCTGACCGATCGTCGGCGGGAAGGCCATGATCGAGGCGGCGAAGATGACCGGGATGACGCCGGCCATGTTCACGCGCAGCGGTAGGTAGGTCGATCCGCCGGCGGTCATCCGCCGGCCGACGACGCGTTTGGCGTATTGCACCGGGATCCGCCGCTGGCCCTCCTGGACGAAGACGATCGCCACGATCACCGCGAGGGCGATGAAGGGCATCATCACGACGAAGACCTGATCGGGGTTGTTCCACCACTTGCTGATGCCAGTCGGGATGCTCGAGACGATCGAGGCGAAGATCAGCAGCGAGATGCCGTTGCCGATCCCGCGCTGGGTGATCAGCTCGCCCATCCACATGAGGACAGTGCAGCCCGCGGTCAGGGTGATCACGATCAGGAAGACCTTGGGGAAGGTCCGCTCCCCGATCAGGCTGGTGCCTCCGAAGCTCTGCGAGGTGAATAGGAAGACATAGCCCAGCGACTGTGCAAACGCCAGCACGACCGTCAGGTAGCGGGTGTACTGGGTGATCTTCTGCTGGCCGACCTCTCCCTCCTTTTGGAGGCGCTCCAGCGAAGGCACGACCACCGTGAGCAGCTGCAGGATGATCGAGGCCGTGATGTAGGGCATGATCCCCAGCGCAAACAGGGAGAGACGGGAGAGGCTGCCGCCCGAGAAGAGGTTCAGGAAACCCAGGATGTTCGAGCCGCCGACGTTGTCGAGGCCGTCCTTGACCGCGCTTGCGTCCACCCCCGGCGAGGGGATGTAGGCACCGAGCCGGTAGAGCGCCAGAATCGCGGCCGTGAACATCAGCTTCTTGCGGATGTCGGGGACCGAGAACGAGTTGAGGATGGTCTGCAGCACTTACGAGATCACCTCGGTCGAGCCACCCGCGGCCTCGATCTTCTCCTTTGCCTGAGCGCTGAAGGCGTGGGCGCGCACGGTGAGCTTCTTCGAGATCTCGCCGCGAGCGAGGATCTTCACCGGCTGACGCCGCTTGGCGAGACCCGCCTCGCGCAGTGTCTCGGGAGTCACCTCGTCATTCGCCTTGAAGCGGGAGTCGAGATCGGAGAGGTTGACCGGCTGCGTACTTGTCCGGAACTTCTCGAAGGGCATCGACATCTTCTTGTGGGGCCCGCGCAGCTTTCGCATCCGCATGTGGACGGGGTTCTGCCCACCCTCGTATCCGGTCTTGCGCTTATTGCCCGACCGCGCGCCGGCGCCCTTGTGCCCCCGACCCGATGTCTTCCCGTGCCCGGTCCCCACGCCCCGGCCCAGCCGCTTGCGGGGACGGCGGGAGCCGGGAGCGGGCTTCAGCGTGTGCAGGCCGACCTTCTTCTCCTCAGCCATGATCGACCTCGACCAGGTGGCTGACCGTGCGGATCATGCCCTGCAGCTGCGGGCTGTCGGGATGCTTCGACTGGCGGCCGATCCGGCCGAGCCGAAGGGAGCGAAGGGTCTGACGCTGCGTCTCCGAGGCTCCGTTCGCCGAGCGAACCTGCTTCAACTGAACGTCCGCCATCAGGACTTCTCCTCGGTCGCCTCCGCGGCTGCGGGCTCCACCGGGTCCGTGGACTCAGCCGGTGCGGACTCGGCGGTCTGTGTCGAGTCATCGCTCTCCGCTCCGGCCGCTTCGGGTGTGGCCGGCTCCTGGGCCTCGCCCTTGGCGGCCTCACCCTCCGCCGCCGCGCCGTTGCCGACGCCAAGGACCTCGCGGACGGAGATCCCGCGGAGCTTCGCGACATCCTCCGGCTTGCGCAGGCTGTAGAGGCCCTCCATCGTCGCCTTCACCAGGTTGATCGGATTCTGGGTGCCGATGCTCTTGGTGAGCACGTCGCGAACACCGCCCAGCTCGAGCACGGCGCGCACCCCGCCGCCCGCGATCACGCCGGTACCGGGGCTCGCCGGGCGCAGCACGACGTGGCCCGCGCCGAAGCGGCCGATCACGCGGTGGGTGATCGTCTGTCCGTACTTGGGGACCCGGATCAGGTTCTTGCGCGCGTCCTCGACGGCCTTCTGGATCGCCAGAGGGACCTCGCGGGCCTTCCCGTAGCCGATCCCGACCACGGAGTCCTCGTCGCCGACCGCGACCAGGGCGGTGAACGAGAAGCGACGGCCGCCCTTGACCACCTTGGCGACCCGGTTGATCTCGATTACCCGCTCCTGCAAGTCGAGGCCCTTGGGACTGACGCTCTCTACAGCCATGGAACGGGTGAGGGTAGAGGACGCGAGAGCTCGGTCATCAGAATCGGAGGCCCCCCTCCCGGGCGCCCTCCGCGATCGCGGCGACACGGCCGTGGAAGCGGTAGCCGGCGCGGTCGAAGACGCAGGATTCGATCCCGGCGGCCTTCGCGCGCTCCGCGAGCAGCTGACCCGCGCGCTTCGCCTGCTCCATCGAGTCGAGCTTGCGCAGCTCGGGCTCGGTCCAGGAGGTTGCCGCCAGCGTGCGGCCCGTGTCGTCATCGATCAGCTGGGCGAAGACCCCGCGATTCGAGCGGTAGACGGAGAGTCGCGGGCGCTCAGCGTTGCCGCGGATCCGAGCCCGCACGCGCCGGCGGCGGCGCAGCCTCTGTTGCGGCTTGGTGAGAACGGCCATGACTAAGCCCTCTTCCCCACCTTGCGGGCGACGTGCTCGCCCGCGTAGCGAACCCCCTTGCCCTTGTAGGGCTCGGGCGGACGTGCCTTGCGGATGCGGGCGGCGATCTCGCCGACCAGCTGCTTGTCGATGCCGCGCACCACGACCTCGGTGGGCTGTGGGACCTCGAACTCGATCCCCTCCGGAGCCTCGATGGAGACCGGGTGCGAATAGCCCAGCGACATCTCGAGGTTCTTCCCCCTCAGGTTGGCGCGATAGCCGACGCCCTGGATCTCCAGGCGCCGCTCGAAGCCATCGGTGACGCCTTCGACCATGTTCGCGATCAGGCTGCGCGTCAGGCCGTGCAGGGCACGGTGCTCGCCGCGGTCCGTGGGACGGGTGACGGTCAGGGTGCCGTCGTCGACGGCGACCTTCATGTCGCGGCTGACGCCCTGATTGAGCTCGCCCTTCGGGCCCTTGACGCTGACCGCGCCCGGCTTGACCTCGATCTCGACGCCATCCGGGATCTCGATTGGCTTTTTTCCGATTCGACTCATGACGGCTCCATCACCAGACGTGTGCGACGACCTCGCCGCCGACCCCGCGCTGCCGCGCCTCGTGGCCGGTCATCACGCCGCGCGAGGTCGACATGATCGTCGTGCCCATGCCGCCGAAGACGCGGGGGACGTCCTCCTTGGGAACGTAGCGTCGCCGGCCCGGCCGCGAGACCCGCTCCATGCCGCTGATCACCGGGCTGCGGTTCTCGGTGTAGCGCAGGCGCACCTTGATCACCTCGCCGACCCGCCCGGGCTCGACGTTGAAGTCCGCGATGTAGCCCTGCTCCTTGAGGATGCGGGTCATCTCCCGCTTCAGCCGGGAGGCGGGGATCTCCACCTCCTCGTGCTCCGCGAGGAGGGCATTGCGGATCCGGTTCAGATAATCGGTGATTGGATCGGTGAGCATGTTGGTTAAGTGATCTCGGTTTACCAGCTGGACTTGGTCATTCCGGGCACGTAGCCCTCATGGGCGGCCTCGCGCAGGCAGATCCGGCAGAGGCCGAACTTGCGGAAGTACGCTCGCGGCCGGCCACAGCGCCGGCAGCGGTTGTATCCGCGGGTCTTGAACTTGGGAGTGCGGCGCTGCCGCACCCTCTGGGATGTCTTTGCCACTACTCCTCTTCCTTGTTCGAAGTCTCTTCTGAATCCTGGGGCTTGGCCTCCGGCTCGTTGCCCTCGGCTGCTTCCTCGCCCTCCTCGCCCTCCTCGGGCCTGACCGGCTTCTCATAGGCCTCCGGGTTCTCCTCCTTGAGCTGCTCGAGGGCGGCGGCCTCCGCCTCGGCCCTCGCGCGCGCCTCCTCCTTGCGTCGCTCCTCCTCGGCCTCCTCCTCGATGTCCTCCTGGCCCGGGCGCCCCTCGGCCGAGAACGGCATCCCGAGCCCGTCGAGCAGGGCGAACGCCTCCTCGTCGGTCGCGGCGGTGGTGGTGATCGTCACGTCCAGGCCGCGGACCTCATCGATCGAGTCGTAGTCGATCTCGGGGAAGATGATCTGCTCGCGGATGCCCATCGAGTAGTTGCCGCGGCCGTCGAAGGAGCGGGCGCTGAGCCCACGGAAGTCCCGGATCCGCGGCACCGCGATCGAGGTGAGACGGTCCAGGAACTCCCACATGCGGGCGCGGCGGAGCGTCACGGCGACACCCACCGGCATCCCCTCGCGCACCTTGAACGAGGCGATCGACTTCTTCGCCCTGCGAACGCTGGGCAGCTGCCCGGCGATCGTGGCCAGCTGCTCGGTGGCCGCCTCGAGCATCTGGGTGTTCTGCTTGGCCTCACCGATGCCCATGTTCAGCGTGATCTTGTCCAGGGTCGGCACCGCCATCGGGGTCGAGTAGCCGAAGCGCTGGACCAGCGCGGTCTTGACCTCGTTCTCGTAGAGCTCGCGCAGCCGGGGCGGCGGCGCGGCCTGCGTCTGCTGTTCGGTCGCGGCTTCCATCGCTCTAGTCGAGATCCCTTCCGGTTCGCGCGGCGATCCGCTTGCGCTTGCCGCCGGACCGCTCGACCCGGACACGGGTCGGCTTGTTGTCCTCCTTGTCCAGCAGCATCACGTTGGAGACGTGGATCGGCCCCTCTTTCTCGATGATGCCGCCGACCTCGCCGCCCTTCTGCGCGTCCTTCACGGAGCGCGGGCGCTGATGGCGCTTCACCATGTTGAGGCCCTCGATGAAGACGTAGCCCTTCTTCGGGTCGGTACGGATCACGCGGCCTCGCTTGCCACGGTCCTTGCCGCCGAGCACGATCACGTCGTCGTCCTTGCGGACTCGCATGGACTTGCCCATGGCTAGAGCACCTCCGGGGCCAGGGAGACGATTCTCATGAAGTTCCTATCGCGCAGCTCGCGAGCCACCGGGCCGAAGATGCGGGTGCCGCGCGGGGCGCCGGTGGTGTCGATCAGCACAGCGGCGTTCTCGTCGAAGGCGATGTAGGTGCCGTCGCCGCGGCCGAGCTGCTTGCGCGTGCGCACGACCACCGCCTCGACGACCTCGCCCTTGCGCACGCCCCCGTGTGGGGTGGCCTGCTTGACGGTCGCCGTGATCACGTCGCCGATGCGCGCGTAGCGGCGATCGGATCCGCCCTTGACGCGGATACAGAGGATCTCGCGCGCGCCGGAGTTGTCGGCGACCCTGAGCTTGGATTCCTGCTGGATCACGTGACCGCTCCTACTTCGCCTTCTCGAGGATCTCGACCAGGCGCCAGCGCTTGGTACGCGACAGCGGGCGGGTCTCGACGACCCTGACCAGATCGCCCTCTCCCGCCTCGTTCTGCGCGTCGTGGGCGTGCAGCTTGCGGGAGCGGCGCACGATCTTCTCGTACTGCGGGTGTCGCCGTGCGACCTCGATCTCGACCGTGATCGTCTTGTCGGGCTTGCTCGAGACGACGCGGCCCTGCCTGGTCTTGCGGCCCGCCGAGCGGCGCTCCGCGGGCGGAGTGCCGGTGCCGGCCTCCGCCTTGGTGCGGCGCTTGGTGCGATAGGAGGAGCGGCGGCGCGCGGTCTGCTTGCGGGCCTCGCGACGCGACGCGGCGCGCTCCTCCGGACTCTGCTCGGGCAGGGCCTCGGCCGGGCGGCGCGAGCGCTCCAGACGGCGGCGGGTCTTCCAGTCGAGGCCTTCCATGGAATCGTCCTCAGCCTCGGCCGAAGCGTCGTCGGCTTCGCCATCAGAAGAGCCGCCCTCGCGCGTCGTTTCCGGTGCTTCCTCAGCAGTGGTTTCCTCCGCAGGGGCCTCTTCAGCCTGAGTTTCCTCAGCCTGGGGCTCCTCCGCGGGAGTCTCCTCCGGAGTCTCCTCGGGCGCCTGTTCTTCCTGCTGCTCTTCGTTCTTGTCTTCTTCTGCCATCAGGCCCTCAGCTCGTGTTCAAGATCGATGCCGCGCTCCTTGGCGACGGTCAGCAAGCGCGCCACGTCGCGGCGCACATCGGTGATCCGCGAGGTGTTCTCGAGCTCGCCGGTGGCGTGCTGGAGGCGAAGCGCGAACTGCTCGTCGCGTGTCTGGCGGATGCGCTCCAGCAGCTCGTCGTCCTTCATGTTGTGCGCCTCGGAGGCCTTCATCATCACTCGCCCATGTCCTGACGCGCCGCCACTGACGACAGGATCGAACTCCGAGAACGCTTGTGGCCTGTGGCGACGCGAATCATCCCTGCTGCTCCGCACCCTCGCGGCGGACGAACTTGGTCTTGATCGGAAGCTTGTTGCCGGCCAGGCGCATCGCGTCCTTCGCCAGGTCCTCCGGGACGCCGGCGAGCTCGAACATCACCTTGCCGGGCTTCACGACCGCGACCCAGCCCTCCGGATTGCCCTTGCCCGAACCCATCCGGGTCTCGGCGGGCTTCTTCGTGATGGGCTTGTCGGGGAAGACGTTGATCCAGACCTTGCCGCCGCGCTTGATCTTGCGCGTCATCGCGACGCGGGCCGCCTCGATCTGACGGTTGGTTATCCAGCCGCGATCGAGCGCCTTGAGCCCGTACTCGCCGAAGGCGACGCTGGTGCCTCCCTTCGAGTAGCCCCGGCGCCGGCCGCGCTGCTGCTTGCGGTAGCGAACCCGCTTCGGCATCAGCATCAGCCGCGACCTCCTCGGCCGCCGCCGGACGGCGGCCCGCCGTCCTCGTCAGTGAGCTCGGAGCGGAAGCCCTCCGGCATGACCTCGCCCTTGTTGATCCAGCATTTGACGCCGATGCGGCCCGTGGTGGTCTTCGCTTCGATGAAGCCGTAGTCGATATCGGCTCGCAGAGTGTGGAGCGGCACGCGGCCATCGGAGTAACCCTCGGTGCGGGCCATCTCCGCGCCGCCGAGACGGCCGGAGACCTGCACCTTGACGCCCTTGGCGCCGGAGCGCATCGCGGAGGTCAGAGCGCGCTTCAACGCGCGGCGGAAAGCGACCCTGTTCTGGAGCTGCTCGGCGATCGACTGTGCGACCAGCTTCGCGTCGAGCTCGGGGCGCTTGATCTCCTTGATGTTGACCTTGACTGGCTTGCCGGTGAGCTTGTGGAGCTCGCGGCGCAGCGCGTCGACCTCGGTGCCCGACTTGCCGATCACGATCCCGGGCCTGGCCGTGGAGATGTCCACCTCGACCTCTCCCGAGCCCTTCTTGATCGTGATCTCGGAAAGGCCGGCGTGCGAAAGCTTGTTCTCGATGTGCGAGCGGATCGCCAGGTCCTCGTTGAGGTAGTCGGCGAAGTCGCGCTCGTTGAACCAGTTCGACTTCCAATCGTGGATGTAGCCGACCCGGAAGCCCTCCGGATGGATCTTGTGTCCCATGCTGGTCTCTAGTCCTCCGGTGTCAGCGCCACGGCGATGTGGCTGGTTCGCTTGTTGATCCGCGTCGCGCGGCCCAGAGCCCGCGGCCGGTAGCGGCGCAGGGTCGGGCCCTCGTCGACGTGGATGTCCTTGATCAGCAGGTCATCCGCGACCAGGTCGTGATTGGTCTCCGCGTTGGCTGCGGCCGACTCGAGCAGCTTGCGGATGTCCTGGGCCGCGCTGCGGGTTGAGAAGCGCAGCAGGGGGAGGGCGTCCTCCAGGGGCAGGCCGCGGACCTGGTCGGCGACCAGCCGCGCCTTGCGGGGCGCCACACGCACGAAGCGGGCGCGGGCGTTGACGACCGGCCGCTCGGGCGTTTCCTTCGGCTTCGCCTTCGGCCTTGGCTTCGTCTCGGCCTTGGGCTTGGCCGGCGCCTTCGGCTTGGACTCGGTCTTCGGCTTCGCGGCTGGCTTCTTCGCAGCCGGTTTCTTCGGAGCGGTCTCCTCGGCAGCGGGCTTCGCAGCCGGCTTCTTGGCGGCTGGCTTCTTCGCGGTTGATCCGCCGGCGGTTTTTGTGGCCGGCTTTGTGCGGGCCGCGGGCTTCTTCGCTGCCGGCTTCCTCGCCGGCTTGCGCTGTTGCTTCGCGGTGTCCTTCTTCTCCTCAGCCATCACTCTCTCTCCGAAGCGGTGCCGGCGCCCGAGTGGGCCCGGAAGGTGCGGGTCGGGGCGAACTCGCCGAGCTTGTGGCCGACCATCGACTCCGAGATGTAGACCGGCACGTGCTTGCGGCCGTCGTGGACGGCGATCGTGTGGCCGACCATCTCCGGGAAGATCGTCGAATGCCGTGACCAGGTCTTCAGCATCTGCTTCTGACCAGATTCGTTCATCGCGTTGACCCGCTTCATAAGCCGCTCCTCCGCCCACGGGCCCTTCTTGGTCGAACGTCCCATAAGTCCCTACTTCCTCTTTCCTCGCCTGCGGCCGCGCACGATCAGCGTGTCCGAGCGCTTGCCCTTCTTGCGGGTCCGGTAGCCGAGCGTCGGCTTGCCCCACGGGGTGACCGGATGGCCACCCGGCGTGTGGTGCGCCTCCCCCCCGCCGTGCGGGTGGTCGACCGGGTTCATGGCGACGCCGCGCGTCTGCGGCCGCTTCCCCTTGTGCCGGTTTCGGCCGGCCTTGCCCACTTTCACGTTCTGGTGTTCGGCGTTCGAGAGGGTGCCGACGGTCGCGCGGCACTCGCCACGAACCATCCGAACCTCCGAGGACGGCAGCCGGAGGCTCACCATCGGCCCCTCCTTGGCGACCACCTGGATGGCCGTCCCTGCCGAACGGCCCAGCTTGCCCCCCTGGCCGGGGATCAGCTCGACGTTGTGCACGACGGTCCCGGTGGGGATGCGCGCCAGCGACAGGGAGTTGCCCGGCGCGATATCGGCGCCCTCGCCCGAGACGACCTCCGCCCCCACCCTCAGGCCCTGGGGGGCGAGGATGTAGCGCTTCTCGCCGTCGGCGTAGTTGAGCAAGGCGATGCTCGCCGAGCGGTTGGGGTCGTATTCGATCGATGCCACCTTCGCCGGGACTCCGTCCTTGGTGCGCTTGAAGTCGATCTGCCGGTAACGTCGCTTGGCCCCGCCGCCCCGATGGCGTGCGGTGACCCGGCCGGCCACGTTGCGACCGCCGGACGAACCCTTGCCCTTGGTGAGCTTCTTGTTCGGCTCCGCACCGCTGAGCTCCTCGCGCATCGGGTAGGTGCCGAAGCGCCTGCCGGGACTGGTCGGACGTGTCTTGCGATTCGCCATGGCTGGATCAGCCCTCCACCGCGGCGCCCTCGAAGAGCTCGATCCGCTCGCCGGGGGCGAGTTGCACGACTGCCTTCTTCCAGGAGCGCGAGCGACCGGAATGCAGCCCGCGCCGCTTGGGCTTGGACTTCACCGTGGAGGTGCGAACCGCCTGCACGTTGACGCCGAAGATCTCCTCGACCGCATGCGCGATCTGCAGCTTGTGAGCCCGGTCGTGGACGCGGAAGGTGTACTTGCCCTCTCCCATCAGGGCGTAGCTCTTCTCAGAGACCACTGGGCGGACGATCACCTGGCGTGGGTCCATCAGGACCTCACCTCCGCTCCGGCACGAACCTTGAGCTGGTCGAGTGCGGCCTGGGTGAGCACCAGCGAGCTGGCACCGACCACATCCGCCACCCCGGCCGCGACGGCGAGCGCCACGCTGACGCCCTCGATGTTCCGGAAGCTCTTCGCCACGGCCTCCTCCTCGGCCCCGATCACGACGAGCGTCGGCCGGTCCGCGCCCCACTTCTTCAGAGCGTCCGCCGCCTGCTTCGTGGCCGGCTCGGAGAAGCCGGCACCGTCGAGGACGGCGACGCTGTCGCGGTCGGCGTGCAGGGAGAGCGCCGCGCGGAGCGCCTTCCGGCGCGCTTTGCGGTTGACCTTGACCGTGTAGTGCCTGGGCTTGGGGCCGAAGGCGGCGCCGCCCCCGTACCGGTGCGGCACGCTGAGCGCACCCGCGCGCGCCCGGCCCGTGCCCTTCTGGCGCCAGGCCTTGGCGGTTGTCATCGAGACCTCGCCGCGGGTCAGGCTCGAGTGGGTTCCCCGGCGGCGTGCGGCCAGATCGGCCCGCGCCGTCTCGTGGACGAGGGTCTCGTGGAAGGGCTCGCTGAAGATCTCCTTCGGCAGGTCCGACTTCGCCTGCTTGCCCAGCGTCGTCGCCTTGATAGCAGAGGTGGACTTCGCGCCGCTCGACTTCTGCGCTGTCTCAGGCATCGCTGCGCACCTCCACCGTGGCGTTCTTGCCGCCGGGCACGGAGCCCCGGATCAGAAGCAGGTTGCGCTCGGCGTCGATCTCCACCACGTGCGCTCCGCGCTGGGTGACTCGCCGCGCGCCCATCTGGCCGGGCATTCCCATGCCCTTGAAGACCCGGGCGGGATCCGCGCTGGCGCCGATCGAACCCGGTGCCCGCACGTTGTGGGAGCCGTGGGTCACGGGCCCACGGCCGAAGTTGTGGCGCTTGATCGTGCCCTGGAAGCCCTTGCCGACAGAGACCGCCGAGACCTTCACCCGCTGGCCGGGCTCGAAGCTGGTCACGGTGACCTCATCGCCCACTTTCACGGCTTCGCCACCAGAAGACGCCTCCTCGCCGGAATGAGAAGAAGCGTCCTCGGGTTCGGCGGCCCCATCACCAGACTCCTTGGAGTCCGCCTCGCCTGTGGGCGCTTCATCCTGCTTGGACCTCGAGACCTCGGCGTCGCGGAATTCGACCAGGGTGCGCATCGCAGAGGCGCCTGCCTTCTTCAGGTGGCCGAGCTCGGCCTTGGTGAGCTTGTCCTCGGGGGTGACCGGGTCGGCGGCCAGCTGGATCGCCTCGTAGCCGTCGCGATCGGCACGGCGGATCGCCGTGACCTTGTTCGGCTGCGCCTCGATCACCGTCACCGGGATCGAGCTGCCGTCCTCGGTGAAGACCCGGGTCATCCCGAGCTTCTTGCCGACGATCGCGCTCACAACCGGATCTCCACGTCGACGCCCGCCGGCAGGGTCTCCATGCGCTGGAGCTCGTCGACCGTCTTGGGGGTGGGCTGGTGGATGTCGATCAGGCGCTTGTGGGTGCGGATCTCGAAGTGCTCGCGGGAGTCCTTGTCCTTGAAGGGCGAGCGGATCACGACGTAGACGTGCTTGTCGGTGGGCAGCGGGATCGGCCCGGCGACCGTCGCACCGGTGCGCTCGGCGGTGCCCACGATCTCCTGGGCAGCCCGGTCTATGGCGTCGTGGTCGTACGCCTT
>DATDJZ010000101.1:0-8120 GCA_036520315.1 Solirubrobacterales bacterium
GTGACGCTCATCAGGAGGACCAGACCCTCCGGGATCAGCGTGATCAGTCCGGCCGTCGACGTCTGCGCCGCGTCGTGGAGCGGGGTGTTCCGCGCCTGCAGGGCGAAGATCAGCACGACCGCGAGCGGGATCATCAGCCAGGTGCTCGCCTTCAGCACCAGGTTGACCTCGTCCTGGAGTGGGGAGGGAGGGTGACGGAAGGTGCGCGCCTCGCCGGCGACCTTCTCGGCATAGCTGTCCTCGCGAACGGCGTCGACCTCGTAGTAGCCGGAGCCGGTGATGCAGAACGAGCCGGAGAGGGCCCGCTGGCCGGTCCTCTTGCGGACGCCGTCGGCCTCGCCGGTGAGCATCGACTCGTCGAGCATCAGACCGCGGCTCTCGGTCACCTCGCCGTCCGCGACCAGCTGGTCCCCGGGCTCGATCCGGATCCAGTCACCCGGCACGACCTCATCGGCGCGCAGCTCCACCAGCTCTCCGTCCCGCACTCCCTTCGCCTTCGGGGCGACCAGGAGCGCAAGGTTGTCGAGGGTCTCCTTCGCCTTCATCTCCTGGCGGATGCCGATGTAGCTGTTGATCACCGCGATGAAGCCGAAGAGGGCGTCGGCGAAGAGGCCGAGCGCGAGCATGATCACGAAGAAGACCCCGATGATCAGGTTGAAGAAGGTGAAGACGTTGCCGGCGACGATGCTCGCCACCGACCGGCTCGAGCGGTCCTCGACCGGCCCGAGCTTGCGCAGCCGCTTCGCGGCCTCCTTGCCCGAGAGCCCACCCGGATGACGCTGCTCGCTCATCGACGCATTGTTAGCGAAGCGAGGCGGCGTCAATGTCAATCCGTGGGCGCCTCCCAGAACCATTGGTCGAAGATGCGGACGGCGCCCCGCCGGAGCTTGCGCCGCCCGAAGTAGGAGAGCTCCTCGCCGGCGGCGGCCGCTGCGCTCCTGGCGGCGACCCCCGGGAGCCCCGCCTCCCAGGCCCGCAGCCCGATCGGCTGGCAGCGCCGCCAGGACACGCGGTGGCGCCGGCTGTCGAGTGGATAGGTCCTGGGGAGGCCGAGATCCCGTAGCCCGGCGTCGGTGACGGCGTTCAGGTAGCGGTCCTCTGGCACCTTGGTGCGAACCAGGATCGGTCCGATCCGCAGGTCCTCGGGTCCGTAGGGCTGGCCCTCGAGCTTGCGATAGACGTTCGCGCGAGCGACCTCGATCGACCGGCACAGATAGACAACCGAGAACGATTCCGGCGGGTTCCAGCGGCCGCCGCGCTCCGCGGCGTAGCCGCCGTCGAGGGGGTCGTCCCAGCCCGGGTCGGCCACCCGCAGGTACGGCCCGCCCCGCCGGATCGTTCTCACTTCAGACCGTGGAGCCCCAGTCGAACGAGCGCCGGATCAGCGTGATCAGCTCGTCCTCGCGGCTGCGCTCGATCATCTCGAGCATCGAGAGGCCGCCATAGGCCTCCGCCGGCCGCCGCGCGACGCCCGGAATGCGCTCGCGCATCAGCTGATGGCCGAGCAGATCGCCGATCGCGGCCACCGTGCTGACCTTCGCCATCCGGCTCGAGGGGACGCCGCGCTCGCGCCACTGCCCGACAGCCTGCCGGCTGACGCCGAAGAGCCGCCCGAGCTCGGTTTCCGTGAGCTCGAACGTCTCAGCGATCGGGTCGAGCAGGGTGGGCGTCAGGACTGGACTCATGCGTCCATCCTAGCGCAAGCATTTCGCAAGCCCTAGGCAGCCGAGTCGGAGGCCCTCTCGCGCCAGTAGCTGACGGCCGCCTCCTGCTCGAGGCGCAGACGGCGCGCTTCGAGAGCCTCCTCGTAGAGCCCCGCCGACTCGTGCTCGCGCTCCAGCTCGCTGTAGCGCTCGAGCAGATGCTCGGCCTGCTGCGCGCGGTAGTTCATCTGATCGGAGGTCATAAGGCTTCTTGTCGGCTACAGCAGGCCGCTTCTTCACCCGAAAAATAAGCCCGATCCTCACCCGAAAATTGACGACGGATTTCCGTCTAGCTGCAAAGAAAACGCTGCGGTCCGGCGACGCTCCTGCCGACTGGTGGAAGGTGGCACTGGTGATCAGGAGGATCACGATTGCGGTCCTGGCGGCGGCCCTCACGGGCGCCGTGCTCGTCGTACCCGCCTCCTCGAAGGGCGGTCCCGCAACGGTCGCCAAGAAGAAGGCCAAGAAGTGCAAGAAGGGGAAGAAGGGGAAGAAGGGGAAGAAGGCCAAGAAGCGGAAGCGCTGCAAGCGCGGTAGCTCCACCGGGCTCAGCCTCCCGGGCCAGGCCACCCCGTCGAAGCCGACACAGCCGGACCCGCCCGACACCCTGCCGACTCTGCACGTCGCCACCCTCGGCCTCGCGGCCAACCCCGTCCTCGCCGGCACCTCGACCACGGGCCAGGTCACCGTTGACGCCGCTCCGCCGTCCGGTGGCCAGCAGGTCGACCTGCAGAGCAGCGACCCGACCCGCGTCACCGTCCCGGCGAGCGTCGTTGTGGCGCCCGGTCAGTCGACCGCGAGCTTCCCGGTCACCACGACCTCGGGAGCGCCGATCACGGTGACCCTCACCGGCTCGATCGGCAGCAGCAACGCCACCACCCAGCTCAAGGTCGTGGACACGGCGAGCGTCACCTCGGTGAAGCTGGAGCGCCGGTGCTTCACCTTCGGGCCGTTCTCGTCCAACCGCGTCTCGCTGGACGTGCCCGCTCCCAACGACACCCTGGTCAGCCTGTCGAGCGACAGCGCCGCGCTGACGGTCCCGTCCGGCGTCACGGTCCCGTCCGGCTCGAGCAGCGCGTTCTTCTCGGTCAACGCTGTCGCCGACGCATCGTTGGCAACCGTCACCGCGACCCTCGGGTCTTCTCAGGCCACTGACACGGCCGCGGTCAGCGAGACGGATCCGCCCGGTCATGCCGACGACCTCACCCTGAATCCGGACGCCTTGGTCGCAGGCAACGGATCCACGGGCACGGTCACGCTCGACTGTGAGGCTCCCCCGGGTGGAACGACGGTCACCCTCTCCTCTTCCGATCCGGGAGTTGGCGTGCCGCTGAGCGTCCTCGTCCCGGCGGGGCAGCTGAGCGTCGCCTTCCCTATCACCACTGACTCGGGCCTCGGGGACGGGCCGTTCGACGTCTCCGCCACCGCGGGCGGCGACACCGTCCACGCGACCCTCACGATCGACTCGTCCCTCCCCACCTGAGCCCGCCGCCCGCGCGGTTCGCGTAGGGTTGCGCGGCATATGGGTTTGAAGCTTGGACTCAACCTCGGCTACTGGGGGATCGGACCCCAGGGCGAGGAGGCGACCGAGATCGTCCTCGCCGCCGAGCGATTCGGCTACGACACCGTCTGGGCGGCCGAGTCCTACGGCTCCGACGCGGTCAGCGTCCTGGCCTACCTGGCGGCGAAGACCGAGACGATCCAGCTCGGGGCCGCGATCCTCCAGGTCCCGGCCCGCCCGCCGGCCGCTGCGGCGATGGCGGGCATCACGATCGACGCTCTTTCCGGCGGCCGCTTCATCTTCGGCTTCGGGCCCTCAGGGCCGCAGGTCTCGGAGGGTTGGTACGGGGTGCCCTACGAGAAGCCCTGGGGACGGACCCGCGAGTACGTCGAGATCGTCAAGCAGATCGTCGCCCGCGAGGGCCGGCTGGAGTACGAGGGCAAGCACTTCACCCTCCCGCTGAAGGCGGGCGAGGGCGTAACCGGGCAGGGCAAGGCGCTGAAGCTCAACGTCCACCCCATCCGCAGCGAGATTCCGGTCTACCTCGGAGCGATCGGCCGCAAGTCCGTCGAGCTCGCCGCCGAGATCGCTGACGGCTGGATCCCGATCTTCTTCTCGGTCGACAGGTGGGAGGAGGTCTGGGGCGAGCACATCGAGGCGGGCCTCGCCAAGGGCGGTCGCACGCGCGGGGACTTCCAGGTCTCGCCGTCCGTGCAGGTGGCGATCGACGGTGACCTCGACGCTGCGCGCGGGCTGGTCAAGGCAGGGCTGCTGCTCTACATCGGAGGGATGGGCTCGAAGAAGACCAACTTCTATGCGGAGCTCACCCGCCGCTTCGGCTTCGCGGAGGTGGCCGACGAGGTCCAGAGCCTCTACCTCGACGGCAAGCGCGAGGAGGCCTACGCCGCCATCCCCGACGAGCTCGTCGACGCCACGGCGATGATCGGCACCGAGGACGAGGTCGCCGAGCGGGTCAAGCGCTTCGCCGACGCCGGCGTCGACCGGATGATCGTCTCGCCGATGCACGGCAACTCCGAGCAGAACCTCGCCACGCTCGAGAAGTTGGCCGACATGGTCGGCGCGGCCTCCCCCGCTTAGTCCGGCCGCGCAGTTTGTGGCGGCCGATAATTGGGGGCGTGTCAGAGCAGGACGTCCAGGTCGTCCGCGATCAGTTCGTGGCGACCAATCAGCGCGACTTCGCAAGGGCGATGGACCTCTACGCCGAAGATGTCGTGCTCGTGGTCGGCGAGGGCTGGGGGATCACTGCCGGGAGATATGAGGGGAAAGCCGCCGTGGGTGAGTGGTTCGGCGACTGGTTCCGCCAATTCGCCGACGACTACCGATTCGAGATCATCGAGGCACGCGACCTCGGCGGCGGCGTGGTCTTCCTGGACGCGAAGCATGGCGGGAGCGGCAGGGCGAGCGGCGTGGCCATCGGCAGCGAGAGCGGGTACCTCTACCGCGTCGTGGACAACAAGATCAGGCATGTGCAGCTCTTTGTCACGCCCGCGGACGCGCTGGAAGCCGCCTCGCTGCCGGAGTGGTCCGATCCCGAAACCGACTAGATTGCCCGCCTCGATCCCCGTTGATTCGGCGGCGGTTTTTGTGGCCGCCGTTGATGCTGGGTGTTCGTCCGCATGAATATCGGAGTCCCAAAGGAGACCGCCGAGGGAGAGCGCCGCGTGGCGCTGGTCCCTGACGTGATCAAGGCGCTCACGGACAAGGAGATCGAGGTGGCGGTCGAGCGGGGGGCCGGGGAGGGGGCCTCGCACCCAGACTCGGAGTACACGGACGCCGGGGCGAAGGTCGGCGAAGACGTCTGGTCCGCCGATGTCGTCCTCAAGGTCACGCCGCCGACCGACGAGCAGGTCTCCCGCCTCAAGCAGGGCCAGATCCTGATCGGCTTCCTGGAGCCGCTCACCAACCCGGCCCTCGCCAAGTCCCTGGCCGAGGCGGGCGTCACCAGCTTCGCGATGGAGGCGATCCCGCGGATCACCCGGGCGCAGTCGATGGACGCGCTCTCCTCGCAGGCGAACCTGGGCGGCTACATGTCCGTGCTGATCGCGGCGCGCGAGTCGGGCAAGCTCTTCCCGATGATGACCACGGCGGCGGGCACGATCCCGCCCGCCAAGGTCCTCGTCCTCGGCGCCGGCGTCGCGGGCCTGCAGGCGATCGCGACCGCCAAGCGGCTGGGCGGAGTGGTCACCGGCTTCGACGTCCGCTCGGTCGTCAAGGAGCAGGTCCAGTCGCTGGGCGGGCGCTTTCTCGAGGTCGAGGCGGTCAAGGACGCCGAGGGCGAGGGCGGCTACGCCCGGCCGCTCACCGACGAGGAGAACGAGCGGCTCCGCCAGGAGCTCGGGGAGGCCGCCAAGCGCCAGGACGTGATCATCACCACCGCCCAGATCCCCGGCCGCCCCGCGCCGCGCCTGATCACCGCCGACGCGATTCAGAACATGCAGCCCGGCTCGGTGATCGTCGACTTGGCGGCCGAGACCGGCGGCAACGTCGAGGGCTCGAAGCCGGGCGAGACGGTCGATATCAGCGGCGTGAAGATCATCGGCCCGGCGAACCTGCCGAGCCAGATGGCCGGCAACGCCTCGGCGCTCTACGCCAAGAACCTGCAGAACCTGGTCGAGCTGCTGGTCGACGACGAGGGGAACCTCAAGGTCGACACCGACGACGAGGTGATCGCCGGCGCGTTGCTGACCAAGGACGGCCAGATCGTCAACGAGAGAGCGAAGGAGGCGGCGGGCGCCGCGTCCGGCTCCGGAGGAGGTTCCTGATGGACCTGATCACCGAGATCACGATCTTCGTCCTCGCCGCCTTCGTCGGCTTCGAGGTGATCTCGAAGGTCCCGACGACGCTGCACACGCCGCTGATGTCGCAGACCAACGCGATCCACGGGATCGTCATGCTCGGCGGGCTGATCGTCATCGGCTCCGCCGATGACACGCTGGAGAAGCTGATCGGCACGATCGCGATCGCCTTCGGCACGATCAACATCGTCGGCGGGTTCATGGTCACCGACCGGATGCTGGGCATGTTCCGGGGCCGGGACCGCAAGCCGAAAAAGGCCACCGAGGCAAGCACTAATCGGGTTGCGCCTGGCGGCGCACCCTCGGATCAACCGGGGGAGGCCGGTAAGTGATCCAAGCGCCGCCGCTGGCGCTGTCGGAGTCGAGCGACTTCGTCACCGCCTGCTACATCCTCGCCTTCTCCCTGTTCATCTTCGGGATCCAGCAGGGGACGCACCCGCGCACCGCCCGCCGCGGCAACCTGATCGCGGCCGCCGGGATGCTGGTCGCGGTTGCGGTCACGCTCTCACTCGACGTGATCGGCAACGGCGTCCTGATCCTGATCGGGATCCTGATCGGGACGGCGGTCGGCGTCATCGCCTCGCTCCGGGTCCAGATGACCGCCATGCCGCAGATGGTCGCGCTCTACAACGGCGTCGGCGGCGGGGCGGCGGCCCTGATCTCGTGGTCGGAGTTCAGGCACGCGTCGAGCGGGGGAGCGAGCATCCCCCTTGACGTCTTCGTCCCGGTCCTCTTCTCGACCGTGATCGGCTCGGTCTCGTTCTGGGGCTCGAACATCGCCTTCGGGAAGCTGCAGGCGATCCTGCCGAGTCGCCCGGTCCAGTTCCCGGGGCAGCACATCGTCAACGGCCTCCTGCTCGCCGGGATCCTCGCCGCCTGCATCGTGCTCGGCGTCGACCACGACTCGCCCTCGCAGGGGCTGTACATCGGCGTCCTGATCGCCGCGGCGGTGCTCGGCAACCTGTTCGTGCTCCCGATCGGAGGCGCCGACATGCCGGTGGTGATCTCGCTGCTCAACGCCTTCACGGGACTCGCCGCCGCGGCTGCCGGCTTCGCGCTCGACAACGTGGTCCTGATCGTCGCCGGCACCCTGGTCGGTTCCTCGGGAACGATCCTCACCCTCGAGATGAGCCGGGCGATGAACCGCTCGATCGCCAACCTGCTCTTCGCCGGCTTCGGTGCGGTGTCCCCCGCCGCCGGGGAGAGGGAGGAGCGGCCGGTGCACTCGATCGGGCCGGAGGACGCCGCGATCAAGCTCGGCTATGCCGACTCAGTGGTCTTCGTCCCGGGCTACGGGATGGCGGTCGCCCAAGCGCAGCATGCGGTCAAGGAGCTCGCCACCGAGCTGGAGAAGCGGGGCGTCAACGTCAGCTACGCCATCCATCCGGTCGCCGGCCGGATGCCGGGGCACATGAACGTCCTGCTCGCCGAGGCCGACGTCCCCTACGAGCAGCTCAAGGAGATGGACGAGATCAACCCCGAGATGCCGCAGATGGACGTCGCCGTGGTGATCGGGGCGAACGACGTCACCAACCCTGCCGCCAAGGACGATCCCAACTCGCCGATCGCGGGCATGCCGATCATCGAGGTCGACGAGGCCAAGGAGGTCATCGTGATCAAGCGCAGCCTCAGCCCCGGCTTCGCCGGAATCGACAACGACCTCTTCTACGAGGACAAGACCTCGATGCTGTTCTCGGACGCCAAGGGCGCCGCCTCGGACATCGCGGCGCAGGTCGAAGAGCTCTGAGCGAGATCAACTGCAGCCTCAGCGGTACCTGACGGCGAAGAGCTCAGCCGGAGTTCAGCTCGGAGACATCGTGGACGGTGCGCAGCCAGTCCCGGATGCCGTGGCGACCGCAATATGTCGTCGAGCCCGTGATCTCGGGGACGTCGTGGAACTTGTCCGGGTCATTGGCGTTCGCCTGCTCGGACGCGGCGCGAACCAGATCGGCGGCCTCACCCACCGCCGGGGCCTCAGTCTTTGTCGGGGCGGCGGAAGCGCGGCAGGACGAGGCCGATGAGGAAGCCGATCAGGCCCGAAATCAGCAGCGCGACGATCAGGGGCGCGTTGGCTTCGCCGACGACGAAGTCGATCGTCAC
>DATDJZ010000102.1:0-3379 GCA_036520315.1 Solirubrobacterales bacterium
GGGTTGGTACCGAAGACCGCAGTCCGACCGCCAGGTGGGGCGACCAGCGGAACGAAGTTGGTGCAGGCGAACCCGATCATGCCGGCCTCGGCTGCCAGTCTGGCGTAGGGCGCGGCCACCAGGAGTTGCCAGTCCCGGATCACGGCGACAGCCATACCCTTGCGCTCGCGGGCGCGCTCGATACACCACCGCATCGCGTGCGTCGGCGCACCGGGCCCACAGCCGCGGTCTCCGTCGAGGAGGATCGCCCCGTCGGTCTCGTGCAGCACACCGACACGCGGGCGAGGGTTCAGCTTGCCGTCGCGGTAGAAGGTGGCCAGCACCCCCAGCACCGCGACCCCATGGTCGGGGTGGCCGCGAAGCTCGGAATCCAGCAGGAGCCTGGCCAAGCCCTCGGCGTCCTCGCGCTCCAGTTGCAGGCGCTCGAAGGCAGTGGCGAGGCAGCGCCGCAGGTCATCGATCCGCACCAGCCGCGTGCCTTCGCTCTGCCCGTTGGCCATCAGACCTCCCGTCGGGATCTTGCTCCGTGGAGAAGCTACCCACACACTGCGCTAGGCGCTGTTGCATCTGCTGTGAGCAACCCGAGCAGCCAGACTGGTGTCATGAGAACTCGCCGCGTCCGCCCCGATCCCGTTGCACGGTCCGCCTTCGCCGGTTGCTGCTTTCCTCCTGATGGGATCGTGCTGGCGGTCCGCTGGTACCTGCGCGTTGGCCTGTCCTACCGCGACGCCGGCAACACCGACACCGACAATCAGCCCACGCAGGCGGTTACGTTGGCCCTGCCTCCCCGGCTCGGACTCCGGGCCGGATGTTCCGGTTCCGGCAGAACAGGTTCTCCGGGTCGTAGGTCTCCTTGGCCTCGACGAGGCGGTCGAAGTTGGCGCCATAGGTCGCCCGGACACGCTCCTCGTTCTCATCAGCGGTCTGAAAGTTGAGGTAGTTGCCGCCTGTCGAGAAGGGCCGGACGCTCTTCCATGCCTCCCGTACCCAGGTCACATGCTCGTCGTCGGAGGCGTCAGCGGGCCACTGACCGGCGAACGCGCTCATGTACCGGGCGTCGCGGTTGCCGACCGCCCCGTCGTCGTCGGCCCGTTGGTTCAGCGCACCCGCGAGGTGGACGACGATCGACTCCGACAGCGGGGACGTCACCTGCAAGGCACTCCCGCGGAAGGTGTCGAGGAACTCATTCGAAAGCCCGGACAGGTACTCGGTCTTCCAGTAGTAGTGGTTCCCCTTGGGCTCCATGCCGTCGAGCATCGACTGCTGGTCGGTGTAGGGCTTCTCGGTAATGAGGTCGGCGATCGGGACACCGAGGGCGCGGACCGGGGCGAGGTTGGCCTCCACCTCGGCGCCGCTGTGGCACACGAGCAGCCCGACGATGGGCCTGCCGTACCACTCCTCCGGTAGGAACGGGGCCGGCGGGGCGAGGCGAACGGTCACAGCCGCGGTCAACTCGCGCGGTGCCGACTCGGTGAGGTCGCGGTAGGTCGCGAGCACGTCGTCGACCCGGTCGGCACCCCAGACGATGAGGCCGCCGGTAATCGTCGGGCCGACCTCGTGCAGGCGAAACGTGAACCGAGTGACGACGCCGAAGTTGCCCCCACCGCCCCGGAGCGCCCAGAAGAGGTTGGCGTTCTCGTCGCGGTTGGCCGTGCGGATCTCGCCGTCGGCGGTGACGATCTCGACTTCCTCGAGGTTGTCAACCGTCCAGCCGAAACGACGCGTGAGGTAACCCAAGCCGCCGCCGAGTGTCAGGCCGGCGACGCCGACCTTGGAGACGAAGCCCAACGGCGTGGCCAGTCCGTGCGCCTGTGTCGCCTGGTCGACATCTTGGAGCAGGCACCCAGGCCCGACATGCGCGATCCTGGCATCGGGGTCGACGGTGACGTCGCGCATGCGCGACATGTCGAGCGTCAGACCGCCCTCGGCGATCGAGGTTCCGGCCATGTTGTGGCCCCCGCCCTTGACGCTCAACAGCAGACCGTGGTCACGCACGAACCCGACCGCCGCAGCGACGTGGGCGGCCGAGGTCGGCTGGAGGACGAGTGCGGGGGTTCTCGCGACCATGCCGTTCCAGATCAGCACGGCGTCGTCCCAGCCCGCATCTCCCGCGCGAAGCAGCGGACACACGACCCGCGAGTCGAGCTCGTCGAGCTGCTCCGCCGTCAGCCTCACAAGACCGCTTTCGAGTCCGGCGACGTCGATGGTGCTCGCCTTCATGCGCCGGCCTTCCGTCCGCCCGTGCCGGCGAGCTGTGGCTGCTTCTCTTCGGTCATGCCGCTCCTTTCGCTGCTGTTCGGCGGCACGCTACGCCGTTCGCTCGGCGGCGACTGGCGGGATTCGGCCAACTCAGTGACTGGCCTACCGAGTTGGCCGAAAACCGCTGGTACGCTCGACGACAGATGCGACCATGAGCAACATCGTGGAGGACTTCGAGAGCTGCTACCGGCTGAGCGACAGCCGTGACCCGCGCTACGACGGCATCTTCTTCATCGCCGCCACGTCGACGAGGCTCTACTGCCGGCCGAGCTGCCCGGCGCGCCAACCGAAACGCGCGAACGTTCGCTTCTACCCAACGGCGGCGGCCGCGCAGTCGGCCGGCTTCCGCGCCTGCAAGCGTTGCCGCCCCGATGCGGCGCCTGGCTCACCCGAGTGGAACTGGCGCGCTGACAGTGTCGCGCGCGCCATGCGCTTGATCGCAGACGGCACCGTCGACCGCGAAGGTGTCCCCGGGCTCGCCAAGCGATTGGGCTTCAGCGAACGCCATCTTCGGCGACTCCTCGCCGAGCAGGTTGGCGCTAGCCCGGTCGCACTCGCGCGTGCCCAGCGCGCCAACACGGCCCGGCTCCTGATCGAGTCGACCGCTATGCCCTTCGCCGACGCCGCCTTTGCGGCCGGGTTCCATAGCGTCCGCCAGTTCAACGACACGATCAGAGGCGTCTTCGCCTCGACCCCGAGCGAGATGCGGCGCCGGTCGAAGGGTGCCAGCCCCCGGCCGCTGGGAGTCGTCGAGCTTCGCCTGAGCTGCCGGGAGCCCTTCGACGGGGCCGCCCTGCTGCGGTTCCTCGAGGTGCGCGCCGTGCCCGGTCTCGAAGACGTCAGCGGCGATACCTATCGGCGAGCGCTCACCCTCGCCCACGGCACCGGGGTCGTCGAGCTGACCCCGGAAGTGTGTGCCGTCCGTTGCGTACTTCGCCTCGATGATCTTCGCGACTTGGCCACGGCAGTTGCACGCTGTCGGCGTTTGCTCGACCTCGACGCCGACCCGCTGGCCATTGCCGAGGTGCTCGGCCGCGACGAGGTGATCGGCGGTCTTGCCCGCGCGCGGCCGGGGCTGCGAGTGCCCGGCTGCGTCGACGGCGACGAGCTCGCCCTGCGC
>DATDJZ010000103.1:0-13176 GCA_036520315.1 Solirubrobacterales bacterium
GCATCGGCGATCCGCCGGGCATCGGCCCGATGATCCTCCGGCAGGAGCAGCTCGGCGAGGCGCGTCGCGGCGTCTCGATCGAGGGGCAGCAGCTCGAGCTGGGTGTTGTTGCGCGCGACGCGGCCGAACTCGGGGCGGCGCTCGGCGAGCTCCGGCCGGCTCGTGCACAAAACGACGATCGGTGCGTCGTGTAGTCCGTAGGCGACGTCCTCGAGCAGCTCGAGGGTTCCCTCATCGGCCCAGTGCGCGTCGTCGACCCCGATCGCGAGGGGGCCCTCACTCGCGAGCAGCGAGACGAACCGGCGCCAGGCCCGCTTCAACGCATCCTCGGCGTCGCAGTCCGGTTTTCCCCGGATCGCGATGGTCAAGTCGGAGGCCAGCGAGCTGCCGTCCTCTGCGCCGAGCTCGGAGAGCAGCTCACGCAGGGACTTCTCCACGGCGTTGGGAGCCGCGTCGGGGGGGAGGCCGGCCGCGTCGCGGAGCATCTCCCCGAGAGCCCAGAAGGCGATCCCCTCGCCATAAGGAGGACTGCGGCCCCCCATCGTCCGCCACGGATCGGGGTCGGAGCGCAGCTCCCTGAAGAGCTCCGCGCCCAGCCGCGTCTTGCCGATGCCGGACTCGCCGATGACGGTGACCAGCTGAGGGAGGCGCTCGCGGGCGGCCCGGCGTGCGATCAGCCTGAGCATGTCGAGGTCGTCGTCCCTGCCGATCAGCGGAATGCCGGACGGCTCGGCCTCGGGCTCGACAGCGAGCGCCCGGTAGGCGCCGAGCGCCCCTGGGATCCCCTTGGCCTCGACCGCGCCGTTGGCCTCGAGCCTGGCTCGCCGGCAGGCCTGCGCGGCGCGCTCGCCGACCAGGACCTCGCCGGGCTGGGCGGCCTGCTGGAGCCGGGCGGCGGCGTTCACCGCCTCACCGGTGACGCGCAGGTCCCCGGCCCCGGTCATGGCGAGGACCTCGCCGGTCTCGATCCCGACGCGCACGGCGAGCTCGCCGTCCAGTTCGGAGACCCGCTCCGCAACCGCCAGGCCGGCGGCGACCGCGCGGTCCGGGTCGTCGCCGTGGGCGACCGGGGCGCCGAAGACGGCCATCACCGCGTCGCCGATGTACTTCTCGACGGTGCCGCCGTGCTGCTCGAGGGCGTTCCTCGCCGCTTCGAAGAAAGGCTCGAGGCGCCCGCGCAGGTCCTCGGGGTCGAGCTGGGTGGCAAGCCTGGTGGAGCCGACCAGATCGGCGAACAACATCGTCGCGATCTTCCGCTCTCCTCCCAAGGTGCTCACCATTCCAAGATAAACGGCGGCGACCGCCGACAGGATTTATCTATGCGAATGCCGCGCCGCCAGGCACGACAGGCTTTATGAAGCTGCTGCCTGCGGCTCGGGATCAGGCCTGACGATGACCACGTCGGCTACCTCGAGAACCTCGTCCGCGGGCATGTCGACACGCTTGGCGTGCTCCTTGACGGCCTCGACGTCGGTCGCCTGGTAGATGCAGATCGTGCCAAGCGTGCCGCCCTCCTCCTTGATCACATAGCTGCGGATCCAGGCGATGTCGTCCGGGAAGTCACTGGCAGCGACCTCCTTGGAGCGCTCGGCGGTCTTCTCGAGATCGGCCGGTGACTCCCAGGCCCTCTCTCGGCGAATGGCATAAGTGTTCATCTCTTCTCCCCTCGAATCGGTTGCCGGAATGGCTGCGGAGATAGCATCGCCCGCCCGGTGGCGAAGATCAAGGTGAAGAACCCGGTCGTCGAGCTCGACGGCGACGAGATGACCCGGATCCTCTGGGCGTTCATCAAGGAGTGGCTGATCCTGCCGTACCTCGATGTCGATCTGAAGTACTTCGACCTCTCGATCGAGAAGCGCGACGAGACCGAGGACCAGATCACGGTCGACGCCGCCAACGCGATCAAGGAGTACGGAGTCGGGGTCAAGTGCGCGACGATCACGCCCGACGAGGCGCGGGTCGAGGAGTTCGGGCTCAAGGAGATGTACCGCTCGCCGAACGGGACGATTCGCAACATCCTCGGCGGGGTCATCTTCCGCGAGCCGATCGTAATCTCGAACATCCCGCGGCTGGTTCCAGGGTGGACGAAGCCGATCGTGATCGGGCGCCACGCCTTCGGCGACCAGTACCGGGCCACCGACCTGGTGATCCCTGGGGAGGGCGATCTGACCCTGACCTATACGCCGAAGGACGGCGAGCCAGTGGAGCTCGACGTCTACGACTTCCCGGGCGGCGGGGTGGCGCTCGCCATGTACAACCTCGACGATTCGATCCGGGACTTCGCCAGGGCGTCGTTCCGCTACGGCCTCGACCGCAAGTTCCCGGTCTACATGTCGACCAAGAACACGATCCTGAAGCGCTACGACGGCCGCTTCAAGGACCTCTTCCAGGAGGTCTACGACTCCGAGTTCAAGGATGAGTTCGAGGCGAACGACCTGACCTACGAGCATCGCCTGATCGACGACATGGTGGCGGCGGCGCTCAAGTGGGAGGGTGGCTACCTCTGGGCGTGCAAGAACTACGACGGCGATGTCCAGTCCGACACCGTCGCTCAGGGGTTCGGCTCGCTCGGACTGATGACCAGCGTCCTGATGACCGCCGACGGCAGCACGGTCGAGGCCGAGGCGGCGCACGGGACCGTCACCCGCCACTTCCGGCAGCACCAGCAGGGCAAGGCGACCTCCACCAACCCGATCGCCTCGATCTTCGCCTGGACCCGCGGCCTCGAGGCCCGGGGCCGGATGGACGACACGCCCGAGGTCGGCGAGTTCGCTGAGACCCTGGAGCGCGTGTGCGTCGAGACGGTCGAGAGCGGGAAGATGACCAAGGACCTCGCGCTGCTGGTCGGCCCCGACCAGGACTTCCAGACCACCGAGGAGTTCCTCGCTTCCATCGACGAGAACTTGAAGAAGGAGATGAAATGAGCAACGGCCCAGTCAACGTGACCGTCACCGGCGCCGCCGGCCAGATCGGTTACGCGATCCTCTTCCGCATCGCGGCGGGCGAGATGCTCGGCACGGACACCGAGGTCAGCCTCCGCCTGCTGGAGATCCCGGACGCGATCAAGGCCGCGGAGGGCACGGCGATGGAGCTCGAGGACTGCGCCTTTCCGCTGCTGCGCGGAATCGACATCTCGGACGACCCCGATGAGGCATTCGACGGGACGAACCTCGCGCTCCTCGTCGGTGCGCGTCCCCGCACCAAGGGGATGGAGCGGGCCGACCTGCTCGAGGCGAACGGCGGCATCTTCAAGCCGCAGGGCGAGGCCCTCAATGCCCATGCGGCCGAGGACGTCAAGGTGCTGGTCGTGGGCAACCCCGCGAACACCAACTGCCTGATCGCGAAGTCACATGCGCCCGACATTCCCGACGAGCGCTTCACCGCGATGATGCGCCTCGACCACAACCGCGCGGTCGCTCAGCTCGCCAGCAAGCTCGAGCGCCCGGTCACCGACGTCAAGCGAATGACCGTCTGGGGCAACCACTCGCCCACCCAGTACCCGGACCTGGTCAACTGCCTGGTCGACGGCAGCCCGGCCTGGCCTCAGGTCGACGACGACGTCTGGATCGCCGAGGAGTTCATCCCGACCGTCGGCAAGCGCGGCGCCGCGATCATCGAGGCGCGCGGCGCCTCGAGTGCGGCCTCGGCGGCGAACGCGGCGATCGACCACGTACACGACTGGGTGCTCGGCACCCCAGACGAGGACTGGGTCTCGATGGCCGTCCCCTCGGATGGCTCCTACGGCGTCGACGAGGGCCTGATCTCGGGCGCGCCCTGCACCTGCTCGGGCGGGGAGTGGAAGCCCGTTGAGGGTCTCGAGATCAACGACTTCTCCCGCGAGCGAATCGATGCGACCGTCGCCGAGCTCAAGGAGGAGCGCGACGCCGTCCAAGGCCTTGGCCTGATTTAGCCGGGGTGGTACCCCTTGCCCTTGCGCTTGATCCGGCCCTCCTTCTGGAGGTCCGGCAGCACCCGGTAGAGGTAGTTGGGCGCGTTCAGCTTCATCTTCTTGCCGAGCTCGGAGACAGTGATACCCGGGTTCTGCTTGATGATCCGGACCGCCTGGTCGGCCCTGGTTGAGCCGCTGCGGCGGCGCCTCGTGCTCCTGCCGCGCGGCCTGCCGGGTCCGCGCCTGGCCCTGCTGCCGAGTCCGGCGAGAGCGGCCTGAACCTGCTTGCGCTCCTCGTCCAGCTCGCGCAGGCGGCGCTCGAGCAGCGTCCTTGCCTGATCGACTGTGTTGGAAACCCGTGGCATACCTTTCGAGTCCTCTCTATCGAAGTGACGGTTACGGCACCGTAACGGTTAGGTTGAACTGAGTATGAACACCGGCGATCAGGCTGTGGCGATAGCGAGGGTGCTGCTGCCGGCGGGGCTCGAGCCGCTGCGGGAGCGGTACGAGGTGAGGGAGGGGGGTCTCGACGCGACCCGCGAGCGGGTCCTGGAGATCGCTCCCGGCGCGAGCGCGTTCGTGTCGGACCCGAGCGTGCCCGTCGACCGCGAACTGCTCGATGCCAGCGGCGACGGCCTGCGGGTGGTCGCCAACTTCGCGGTCGGCTACGACAACGTCGATCTCGAGGCCTGCCGGGAGCGTGGCGTGGCCGTCACCAACACCCCCGACGTCCTCACCGAGGCGACCGCCGAGCTGGCCCTTGCCCTGACCCTTTCGGCCGCCCGCAGGATGAGCGACGCCGAACGCGACCTACGCGCGGGAAACTGGCGCGGCTGGGATCCGGCGGCCTACCGCGGCATCGAGATCAGGGGATCGACGGTCGGAGTCGTCGGCATGGGGAGGATCGGGCAGCGCTATGCCCGCCTCGCACTCGCGGTCGGCGCCGAGATCGCCTACGCGGGCCCCTCCGCCAAGCCGGAGGCGGAGAGCGAGCTCGGCGGCCGGTGGCTCGACCTCGACGAGCTGCTCGAGTCCTCCGACGTCGTTAGCCTCCATGCTCCGGCCATCCCGGAGACGCGCGGATTGATCGGTCAGCGGGAGCTCGCGCTGATCGGCCCCAACGGGGTGCTGGTCAACACCGCGCGCGGCCCGCTGGTCGATTCCGAGGCCGTGGCCGCCGCGCTCGAGAGCGGTGCGCTCGGTGCGGCAGGGCTGGACGTCTACGAGGGCGAGCCGAACGTCCCACGAGCCCTGCTGGCGGCGCCGCGCTGCGTCGTCCTGCCACACATCGGCTCGGCGACTGTGCCCGCCCGCGACGGAATGGCGCACGCGGTCGCCGACAACGTGATCGCGGTGCTGGAGGGGCGTGATCCGCCGTCGAGGGTGTCGTAGGACGGCTTCGCCATCAGGCGGCAGCGCTACGGCCGCCCTGCACTAGTCGCTACGGGCTTCCCCCTTCGCTCCGACGTGCAGCGGCCTTGCGCTGCCTCGGCATCGTTCCCATGATCGCGTCCCAGAGGGGCGAGGAGACGCCGAAGCCGTAGCGGTGGTCCTGGAAGTGGTGGCGCATGTGGTGAGTGCGCAGCCTCTTGCCGAACTTCGTCCTCGGCACGTGATGGTGCAGGTGGTAGTGCATGTAGTCGTAGGTCAGGTAGCCGAGGATGAACCCCGAGAAGGCGGGGAAGGCGTGGGGCGTACCGAAGGCCAGCACGTAGAGCCCGAGGAAGAGGGCGGCGAGCGGAACGCTGACCGCCGGGGGCATCACCAGCCGCATCGCGTCGTTCGGATGGTCGTGATGGACGCCGTGGATGATGAAGTGGAGGCGGTCACCGCCCCGGAACTTCGGCTCCCAGTGGAAGAGCAGCCGGTGGAGCCAGTACTCGGTCACGGTCCAGATGGCGAGGCCGGCGAGGAACATCAGGACGGTGGTTCCGACGGCGAGGCCGCGGTCGATTCCCAGCCAGACTCCACCCACCACGACAGGCACGAAGATGATCGCCGGCACCGACGGATGCACCCGCGAGAAGAAGTCGAGAAAGCGGCTCTCGAACATCGGCGGAGAGGCTGCGAGCTGTGATGTCCGCTCGTGCGCCATCGGGGCTGATCTTAGCGAGAGCCGTTTTGATCTCGGCGGTTTTCTGGTGCTTGCGGAACTCGTGACCAACCGGTGAAAAAAGAACAGCGCCATTTGCGAGGTTGTGCCTGACGCACGCTCGCGCAGGTGCCATGATGGCCGCAGGTTCACGGGAGCTGAGACCGGAACCGGATATCGAAGTCGGGGTCCCGCCGGCCCCGGGGAGAACAAGGAGAAGAGAGGATGGGGCGAACCTTGGCCGAGGGTCGAGCGCGCAATGCCGCGGTGAGCTGCGAGGACTGCTTCTTCCGCCGCCGCGGCCTCTGCGCCCTCGGCCTCGACTCCCCATGCCCCACCTTTCGTCCCGACACCCCCGATGGCCTCGTCCCGCCGCGTCAGCCGGCACTGCTCATGAGGGACGGGGTTGACGGCCAGGCTCCGCAGGTCGCAGTACAGGCTGCGTAGCTACAGCCCAAACCCGGTTACAGTCCCGGCGGGGCCATGGGAACCGCGCCTTGAGAATCACCGTCCTGGGCAAGTCGCCTTCCTGGCAAGACGCCGGGGGGGCCTGCAGCGGCTATCTGATCGAGACCGACGAGACGAAGGTCCTGCTCGACTGCGGCAACGGCGTCTTCGGCAAGCTCCGGGAACACGCCGACTACACGGAGGTCGACGGGGTGGTCATCTCGCATCTCCACGCGGACCACTTCCTCGACCTCGTCCCCTACTCGTACGCGCTGATCTACGCGCCCAAGCAGCAGCCGGTCCCCGTTCACATCTGGAACGGAACCGATGACCCGGCGCACCCGCGATTGATCGCGCCCCCGGGGGCGCAGGAGACCTTTCGGCGGGTCGTGGGGGCCTGGGGGAATGACGACCTGATCGAGAGCGCCTTTCGGATCGAGGAATACGAGGCCGGCGACCGCGTCGACGTCGGCGACGTCTGGTTCAGCTTCCATCCCGTCCCGCACTTCGTCGAGACCTTCGCCGTCCGGATCGGCTCGGAGGGCGGCGGCGAGGTCGTCTACAGCGCCGACACCCGCCCCGGCGGGGAGATCATCGACGCCGCCAAGGACGCGGACCTGCTGATCATCGAGGGGACGCTGCCCCGGCCTGAGCGCACCGGCCACCGCGGCCACCTGACGCCCGAGGAGGCCGGCGAGCACGCGCGCGAGGCCGGAGCGAAGCGGGTGGTGATCACCCACATCTCTGACGAGCTCGGAGACGACTGGGCCCGCGAGGAGGGGGAGAAGGGCTTCGGCGGTCCGGTCGAGATCGCCCGCGAGGGCGCCGTCTACGAGGTCTGAGGGGCGAAGCCCGCCGCGTCGGTCAGGATCCTTCGACGCCAGGCGTAAGCTCAGCGCCAGCATGGCGGCAGCCGGGCACTCCGTCCACGAGAGACCGCACAAGGGTCATCGCACGACTGACGATGAGCAACCGGTCGGGCGCCTGGTCTCGGTGAACGTGGGGTTGCCGCGGGATGTTGCCTGGCAGGGCAAGACGATCCGCACCGCGGTCTGGAAGAAACCCGTTGACGGGCCGCGCACGGTTCGGCAGACCAACGTCGACGGCGATCGCCAGGGCGATCTCGCCGCGCACGGCGGCGAGCATCGCGCCGTGTTCGTCTACCAGATCGACTCGTATCGCTACTGGGAACGCGAACTCGGTCGAAGCGACTTCGTCCACGGGCAGTTCGGCGAGAACTTCACCGTCGAGGGCCTCGCCGATGACGAAGCCTGCATAGGTGATCGCTTCCGGATCGGCAAGGCCCTCTTCGAGATCACCCAGCCCCGGGTCACCTGCTACCGCGTCGGGATCCGAATGAACGACCCGCGGATCCCCGCGCTGCTCGTCTCCCACCGCCGCCCCGGCTTTTACTTCCGGGTCCTCGAAGAGGGCGAGGTGGAAGCGGGGGACGAGATCATCAAGGTCGCCTCCGGTCCGGAGCAGATGACGGTCGCTGAAATCGACGGCCTCCTCTATCTCCCCGGGCACCAGCGCCAGCAACTCTTGCGAGCGCTCCGGATCCCGGCCCTCAGCCCGGGCTGGCAGGGCTCGTTTAGCTCTCTGCTCGAAGACCAGGCGGGGACCGGCAACGCCGGCCTGGCAGCCACCAGCCCGCCACCGGCCTGGCCTGGTTTCCGCCAGCTGAACGTCACCGCGATCGAGGCGGAAAGCGACTCGGTGATCTCGATCCGGCTCGAGAACCCCGACGGCGGACCACTGCCGGCGGCCCAGCCGGGCCAGTACCTCACGCTGCGTATCCAGCCCGACGAGCACACCGGGTCCGTGCTCCGGAACTACTCCATGTCCGGGCCGCCGGACGCCGGCTACTACCGGATCACGGTCAAGCGTGAACACGAAGGGGTCGCCAGCGGCTATCTGCACACCCGTCTCCACGTCGGCGATCAGCTCGAGATCGCAGCCCCTCGCGGAACCTTCATTCTCGACCACACCCAGGCACCGGTACTCCTGATCAGCGCCGGCATCGGTGCCACTCCAGTCCTCGCCATGCTTCAGGCGCTGGCGGAGGAGCATTCCGAGCGCAAGATCTGGTGGCTGCACGGCGCCCGCAGCAGCCGGGAACACTCTTTTGACGCCGAGGCGCGCGGGCTGCTCGATTCACTGCCGAACGTACGCACCCATATCTACTACAGCCGTCCGGGTCCCAAGGACCGGAAGGGCCGCGACTACGAGAAAGCCGGCCGGCTCTCCGCCGCGCTTATCGCGGAACTCACGCCGCCGCGGGATGCCGATGCATACCTCTGCGGGCCCACGGCGTTCATGGAGGAAATCAGCGCGGGTCTGGCGGCGATGGGCCTGGACGCCTCACGGATTCACACCGAGCCGTTCGGGCCGGCCCCGGGTTTGACGCCCGGCATCGCGTCAACCCCTGCGCGCGCACCCCACCCGCCCGCCGGCCAGCCCGGGACCGGACCAAAGATCGAGTTCGCCCGCGACAACCTGTCCGTCCGCTGGAGCGACGACTTCGGGAGCCTCCTCGAGCTCGCCGAGGCCTGCGACGTACCCGTTCGCTGGTCGTGCCGGACCGGCGTCTGCCACAACTGCGAGACGACCCTGATCGCAGGGAACGTGGACTACAACCCCGACCCGGTTGAACCGCCCGCAGAGGGCAACCTGCTCATCTGCTGCTCAAAGCCGAACGACGACGTCGTCCTGGATCTCTGAGACCAGGAACCGAGCGACCTAGTCGATCAGCGCTCCGGCGCTGACGTTGATCGTGGCCGCGGTCATGCTTCGCGCCTGATCCGACGCGGCGAAGGCCGCGGTGTTGCCGACGTCCTCCAGCGTCGCGGTACGACCGAGGAGGGTCTGCGCCGCGATCAAGTCGGCGATCTCCTGTCCCCCTTCCATCTCCGGAAGCGAGTCCGTGACTCCGCCGCTCTCGAGGCTGACTACCCGGACGCCGTGCGGCCCGAGCTCGATCGAGAGCCGGCGGCGAAAGCTCTCGATCAGATCGAAGGCCGCCTGCGTCGCGCCCAGCAGGTAGTCGCGCTCGGGCCCGCTGCGATCTCCCGGTCCGCCGAAGAAGAGGATCGCCCCAGAGCCCTGCTCGATCATCTGTCTGCCGGCGACCTTGGACGTGATGAAGGTGGTGCGCGCCGCGACCTCGATCGGGGCCATGTAGTCCTCAACCGCGAGCTCGACCAGCGGAGTGCCGTGGGTGTACGGGTGGGTGATCACATTCATCGAGACGTCGAGCGAGCCGGCCTCGCGCACGACCTCGGTCGCGTGCCGGTCCACTGCCGCCTCGTCGAGCGCATCGACGATCGCGGTGCTCGCAGTCCCTCCCGCGGAGACGATCTCGTCGGCCACGCTGTCGAGCTTTTCCTGCGTGCGACCGCAGAGGAACACCTGGGCTCCCTCGCGTGCGAACGCGCGTGCGCAGGCGCCCCCGATGGAGCCCCCGCCGCCATAAATGACGGCCGTCTTGCCTTCCAGCAGCATCTTGTACCTCCGAGTTGGCGTCGAGTTGGCGTCGCAAATTGAGACCGCTCTCCCGCCTCGAATTCATCGCTGGCTATGGTGTCGGGAGATGACCAGACAGCGTGATCCATTTGCGGACTTCGCTCGGATGCGGCGGGAGATGGACGAGCTGCTCGGCGACTTCTGGGACCAGGCGGGCCACCGCCAGCGCCGGCAGATCGCCGCCTTCGTCCCCCGGGTGGACGTCTACTACTGCGGGTCGGACGCACCCGAGAAGGCGGTCGTCAAGGTCGAGCTGCCAGGCATCGAGCTCGAGGCCGTCAACCTGGAGGTCACGGGGCGGACCCTCGTGATCAGCGGCGAGCGCCCGGTCCGCGACACCGAGGGTCGCACCTATCAGCAGGTCGAGCTGCCCTCGGGCCCATTCCGGCGGGTCGTCGAGCTCTCCGTGGACGTCGACGCCGAGCAGGCGCAGGCCACCTATGAGGACGGGATCCTCAGGGTGGAGCTGCCCACCCGCGTACCGCGGCCGGCCCGCCAGGTACCGATCGAGCGAGCGGAGTAACGGGCCTCACCACGGGAAGGGAACCCTGACAATGGCTGACGTGGAGACTCCGCAGCTCGAGGTCGTGGAGATCCCCGACGTCGAGGATGCCGCGGGCCGCGCCGAGCCGCTCCCCGACACCCTGCCGATCCTGCCGCTGAGGGAGACGGTCACCTACCCGGACACGCTGACGCCCCTCGCCGTCGGCCAGGAGCGCTCGATCAGCCTCGTCAACGACGTCCTGTCCGGCAACCGGCTGCTGGCGATGGTCGCGTCGAAAGACCCGGAGCTCGACACGCCGGGCCCCGACGACCTCTACGGAGTCGGCGTCGCCGGCACCGTCGCGCGGATGATGAAGGTGCCCGACGGCACCCTCCGCATTCTCGTCCAGGGATCGGAGCGGATCCGAATCCTCGACTACGTCAGCGAGGAGCCGTACCTGGTCGCCCGGATCGAGGAGATACCGGAGGTGCTCGAGCCGTCCACCGAGCTCGAGGCCCTGACCCGCAACGTGCAGAGCACCTTCACGCAGATCATCGAGGCGATCCCGTACCTGCCGGAGGAGCTGCAGCTCGCGGTGGCGAACCTCGACGAGCCCTCGGCCCTCTCGCATCTGATCGCCGGGGCGCTCCGCATCTCGACCGAGGAGAAGCAGGAGCTCCTGGAGACCGTCGACGTCACCCGTCGGCTCAGACGCCTCTCGGAGATCCTCACCCGCGAGCTCGAGGTGGTCCAGCTCGGCTCCAAGATCCAGTCCCAGGTCGAGTCCGAGATCGACAAGGGCCAGCGGGAGTACTTCCTGCGCCAGCAGCTGAAGGCGATCCAGGAGGAGCTCGGCGAGGCGGACGAGCAGCAGGTCGAGATCAACGAGCTGCGACAGCGGATCGAGGAGGCGGGCCTCCCGGAGGAGGCGCAGAAGGCCGCCGAGCGGGAGCTCTCACGGCTCGAGAAGCTGCCTCCGGTGGCCGCCGAGTACGGGGTGATCCGCACCTATCTGGAGTGGCTGGTCGACCTCCCCTGGTCCAAGGAGACCGAGGACAACCTGAACATCGGCCACGCCCGCGAGGTCCTCGACGAGGACCACTACGACCTCGAGGAGGTCAAGGACCGGATCCTCGAGTACCTGGCGGTCCGCAAGCTCAACCCGGAGTCGCCGGGCCCGATCCTCTGCTTCGTCGGCCCGCCCGGCGTGGGCAAGACCAGTCTCGGCCGCTCCATCGCCCGGGCCCTGGGCCGCGAGTTCGAGCGCATCTCGGTGGGCGGCGTGCGCGACGAGGCCGAGATCCGCGGTCACCGACGCACCTACATCGGGGCGCTGCCGGGGACGATCCTCCGCGCGCTGCGCGACGCGGGCACCCGCAACCCCGTCTTCATGATCGACGAG
This sequence comes from Solirubrobacterales bacterium, assembly GCA_036520315.1. GTDB lineage: Bacteria > Actinomycetota > Thermoleophilia > Solirubrobacterales > 70-9 > DASUPK01. The sequence continues at coordinate 11,840 of DATDJZ010000103.1, forward strand.
ATCGACAAGATGGGCGCCGACTTCCGCGGCGACCCCTCGAGCGCGATGCTCGAGGTCCTGGATCCGGCCCAGAACTCCACCTTCCGCGACCACTACCTCGATCTGCCCTTCGACCTCTCCGAGGTCCTCTTCATCGCCACGGCGAACATCCTCGACACGGTTCCGCCACCGCTCCAGGACCGGATGGAGGTGATCAACCTCGCCGGCTACACGGTCGAGGAGAAGCTGCACATCGCCAAGCGCTACCTCGTGCCTCGCCAGCTCGCGGCGAACGGGCTCCGGGCGTCGCAGATCGAGTTCTCCGATTCGGCCCTGAACGCGGTCATCGACGAGTACACGCGGGAGGCGGGGGTCCGCAACCTCGAGCGGACGATCGGCACGATCTGCCGCAAGGTCGCCCGCCAGGTCGCCGAGGGCAAGGCCAAGGGCAAGGTCCGGATCTCCGCCAAGCGGGCCCGCGAGCTGCTCGGCAAGCGGCGCTTCTTCTCAGAACAGCGCCGCCGCACCAAGGACCCGGGGGTGGCCACGGGCCTGGCCTGGACGCCGGTCGGCGGAGAGGTGCTCTTCGTCGAGGCCACGGCGGTCCCCGGTTCGGGCAACCTGACGATCACGGGACAGCTCGGGGATGTGATGAAGGAATCGGCGCAGGCAGCGCTCACCTGGGTGCGGAGGCATTCGCAGGAGGTCGCCCCCGACCTGCCCGACGACTGGTTCGCCAGGCACGACATCCACGTCCACGTTCCCGCCGGCGCCGTGCCCAAGGACGGCCCCTCCGCCGGGGTCGCGATGGCCACCGCGCTCGCCTCACTGATCAGCAACCGGGCGGTGCGAAACGACGTGGCGATGACCGGCGAGGTCACCCTCACCGGGCAGGTTCTTCCGATCGGCGGGCTGAAGGAGAAGTCGCTCGCCGCGCAGCGCGCCGGGATCAAGCAGGTGATCGTGCCCGACCGCAACGAGGGCGACGTGGAGGAAATCTCCGAGCAGGAGCGCGAGGGCCTCGACTTCGTCTACGCCGACGACATCGGCGACGTCTTGAATGTGGCTCTGCAGCGGGACGGCAGAGGATCCAAACGGGCTGGAAAAACGCCGAGGGGGTAGTCTCCCCTCTGCACCCTGGAAACGATCTGAGGAGACCCATGGGGGCACAAAGCAGAACCGCGAAAGCCGGAGACGCCGCGAAGTCCGTCGCCTCCAACCCGTACGTGCGGCGGCTGATCGAGGACGCGGAGCTTCGCGAGAACATCCGCGTCGCGTTCGAAGCGGCGAAGGGCGCGTACGCGCGCATGTCGAACGGCAAGGGCCCCGCGAAGGCCCTGATGGACGACAAGAAGGTT
>DATDJZ010000104.1:0-24611 GCA_036520315.1 Solirubrobacterales bacterium
GAGCTCACGTCGGGAGTGCCGGCGTGGCTCCAGGCCGACTACGACTCACTTAACGCCAAGGTGCTGAGGCTCCCTGAGAGGAGCGAGATCTCCGCACCGGTCGAGGAACAGCTCATCGTCGAGCTGTACTCGAAGTAACCCCCACCAGGAAGAAAGAGAAGTGATGGAAGCGATGACCACCCTGCCAGATTTCCAAGTCCCGAAGATCGCGGGGGAGGATGCCGAGGAGAACAAGGGCACCTTCACGATCGAGCCCCTCGATAAGGGCTTCGGGTACACGTTCGGCAACAGCCTCCGCCGAGTCCTGCTGTCGTCCCTGGGCGGCGCCGCGATCACCAGCGTGCGCATCGAGGGCGTGGCCCACGAGTTCTCGACCATCCCGGGACTGAAGGAGGACGTCACCGACCTGGTCCTCAACCTGAAGGACGTCGTGGTGCGGATGCACACCGACGCCGATGAGGTCGAGACTCCCCTCGTCGCCACCGGCCCGGGCGATGTCAAGGCCAAGGACATCGATCTGCCTGCAGGCGTCGAGATCCTCAACCCCGAGGCGCCGATCGCGACGCTCGAGAAGAAGACCAAGCTCGAGATGTATCTGACGATCGGGCGCGGCCGCGGCTACTCGCCGGCTGACGAGAACAAGTCCGACGACAAGCCGATCGGCGTTGTCCCGATCGACTCGATCTTCTCGCCGATCCGCCGCGCCGCCTACTCGGTCGACTCCGCCCGTGTTGGACAGCGGACCGACTTCGACAAGCTCACGCTCGAGGTCGAGACCGACGGCTCGATCGAGCCGGGCGCGGCGCTGCGCGAGGCGGCAGAGATCCTGATCAAGAGCCTGGCGATCTTCACGACCGCCGACCGCGTGGATGAGCTGCGCGGGGAGGGAGCGGTTGCGGCGACCGACGGCGCCGGCGGCGGCGAGGCCGCCGCGGTTCCGGGCGCCGACGGGCTCGACGAGATCCTGATCGAGGAGCTCGAGCTGGGCGTCCGCTCCTACAACTGCCTGAAGCGGGCCGGCATCCAGACCGTCGGGGAGCTCGTGCGGAAGTCGGAGTCGGAGCTCAACGCGATCCCGAACTTCGGTCGCAAGTCGATCGAGGAGGTCCAGGAGACCCTGCGGGCACGCGGCCTCTCACTGCGAGCCGACTAGGGGAACTAGAGTCCCTGGCCGAGCGACGGCGATGAGGCACCAGCGCAAGAGAGCCAAGCTGAGCCGCGATGCGGCTCACCGCGACTCGATGCTTCGCACGATGTCGAAGCAGCTGATCGAGCACGAGCGGATCCGCACCACCCAGCCGAAGGCGAAGGTGCTCCGGCCCGAGTTCGAGAAGCTGATCACGCTCGCCAAGCGAGGCGACCTGCACGCTCGGCGCCAGGCTCTCTCCGAGCTCCACAACGACAAGTTCGCGGTCCACAAGCTGTTCGAGGAGATCGCCCCCCGCTACGCGCAGCGCGCGGGCGGCTACACGAGGATCGTCAAGCTCGGGCCGAGGCGCAGTGACTCGGCCGAGATGGTCTTCATCGAGCTGGTCTGAGGGCTCCCGCAGGGCTCAGTCCTCCATGTCGCGCGATCGGGGTCGGCGACTGGTAGCCACCGCTCAGCTGCGGTCGATGAAGGCGGCCCAGATCTCGCTCAAGGTCTCGATCGCCTCCTCCGCCGAGATCCGGGGGGTGCGCCCGAAGGCCTCGCGCAGGTAGGCCTCGTTCATCAGGTTGAGCGCGCGAGCGCTCTCGGCGATGTCCGCGGGAGGGTTCTCCCGGAGGCCCGGGAGCCCCGCGAGTGAACCGGCCAGGAGATCGTTGAAGCGCCGACGCAGCTGAGCGCCGCGCGCCGCGATCAGGGGGTCGGAGGCGCCGGCCTCACTCACGGCCCGCAGCACGGGGCCGTGCTGGGCGTAGACCCGGACCGCCGGCTCGATCGCGACCCGCACGGCGTCCAGGTCGCCCTCCTCCCGCTCGGCGCCCAGCTCGACCTGGGCCTCGTACAGGCTCTCGATCGCATCCGTCGCCGCGCGCAGCAGGAGGTGGGCCAGGTCGTCGAAGTGCCGGTAGAAGATCGTCCGCTCGATGCCGGCCCACTCCATCACCTCGACGACGCTGAGCTCGTAGAAGGAGCGCTCGCGGACGAGCTCGGTGACCGCGGCGAGCACGCGCTCGCGCACCTGCTCGCGGCCGAGGCGCTGGCGCTGGGTTCGGGTCGAGGCGTTGGCGGGCATGCTAGGGAGAGTTGACAGCGTGTGACACGGACTGTAGCATCGCGCCGGGATGCGCAGAGGAAGGAACCTGATCGCGCTGGCCGCGCTTGCGGCCGCGACCCTCGCCGTGGCAGCGGCCCCGGCGGATGCCCGTCCCGCCGGAGCCGGGAAGAACGGCCGTCCGAACATCCTGGTCGTGATGACCGATGACATGAACCAGGCCGACCTCGCCTTCATGCCGAAGACCAGGAAGCTGCTGGCGAAGCGGGGGACGAGCTTCACCGACGCGATCACCTCCTTCCCCCTCTGCTGCCCCTCGCGGGCCACCTTCCTCACCGGCCAGTACGCCCACAACCACGGCGTGGGCGGGAACTTCTACCCCGAGGGCTGGTACGGGATGCCACGGCGCGACAACACCCTCGCCACCTGGCTTGACAGCGGCGGGTACCGCACCGACCTGATCGGCAAGATGCTGAACGGCTACGGGGCGCTGGACGGCCACGGCGAGATCCCACCGGGCTTCGACCAGTGGCACGCCCTGCTCGACGTCTCGGCCTACGACTACTACAACTTCGAGATGAACAGCAACGGCCGGCTGCGCACCTGGGGCGACACGGACTTCGCCCGCAAGCTGGTCGATTTCGCGAACATCGAGGTCACCCCGCCGGACGTGAAGAGTGTCGCGGACGTGCTGGCGAAGCTACATGCCGTGATGGGACCCGCGCCCTACAGCTACTGGGGCGCCAGCAACCCGGATCAGTACTCGCCCGATGTGACCGGGCGAATCACCAACAAGCTGCTCGGGCGCGAGAAGCGCGCCAAGAAGCCGTTCTTCATCTGGTGGACCCCCGCCGCCCCGCATCGCGAGGACGTCTCCACCACGCTGATGGGCCGCCCGGGGGCCGATCCCCGGCCGCCACAGCGCTACGAGCAGCTCTCAAAGGGCTTCCAGCTGCCGCGGCCGCCCAGCTTCAACGAGGCTGACGTCAGTGACAAGGCCTCGGTCGTGACCAGCAAGACGCCTCCGCTCACGGACGAGCAGATCGATCAGCTGCAGCTCGACTACGAGGGGCGCGGCGGGTCGCTGCGCGCGGTCGACGACAGGGTCGGCCGGATGGTGAAGACGCTGCGCCGCAGCGGTCAGCTCAGGAACACGGTGATCGTCTTCACCTCGGACAACGGCTGGATGCAGGGCGAGCACCGCATCCCCGGGGACAAGTTCCTGCCCTACGAGGAGTCGCTCGGGGTGCCGCTGATCATCCGCGGTCCCGGCATCGCCGAGGGCAGGAAGGTCAAGCGGCAGGTCGCGAACATCGATCTCGCTCCCACCCTGACCGCGCTCAGCGGCGTGCAGGCCCGCAGGAAGATGGACGGGGTCTCCCTGGTGCCCACCCTCAGGAAGCAGAAGAACCCCCCCAAGCGCGCGCTGGCGATCGAAGCGCCGCGCCCGCTGTTCGAGGGCGCCATTCCCAACAACGCCTGGGATCGGCCGTATGCCGGGGTCCGGACCCAGCGGTACACGTACGTCGTCTATACGGAAACCTCGGAGGAGGAGCTCTACGACCGCAGGACCGATCCCTACGAGCTCCAGAACGTCGCGCTGGACCCTGCCTACGCAGGGGTCAGGGCGCACCTGAACGCGCTGATGCAGCGTTTGGCGACCTGCCGCGGCCGCTCCTGCCTGGTCAAGCCGTAGGGCGGAGCGTGAAACCGCCCAACTTCCTGGTCCTGATCACGGACCAGCAGCGCGCCCCTCGCCACTGGCCCGACGACCCGGGCTGGCTCCGGGAGCTGATGCCCAACGACGCCGAGATCCGGCGCACCGGCGTCAGCTTTCGAAACGCCTTCTGCAACAGCGCGATGTGCTCGCCCAGCCGGGCCAGTCTGTTCACCGGGCTCTATCCGCCCGAACACGGGGTGGAGCTGACCCTGACGGCCGCGGATCTGCGGCCGAATCCACGCTTCGCCCCCGCGGTGGCCGCCACGATGGCCGGGATCCTGCGCCGCCGCCAGGCCCCCGCCCGTCGCACGCTGACCCAGTTCTCGAGGGGCCTCTTGGGAATCGGCGAGAGCCGGGGCAAGGAGCAGGAGCTGCCCCCCGAGCTCCCCAACATGGCCGGCCTGCTGCGCGCGGCCGGCTATCACGTCGCCTACAAGGGCAAGTGGCACCTCACCCATCCCTCCCAGGGCAATGGCGGTCTGCTCGGTGGCTGGGGCCCCGCTGACGAGGCCCGGCTCGCCCCAGCAGTACGGTTTTGCCGACTGGCAGGCCCCCGACGCGGGCGAGAACGCGAAGGCCGAGCAGTTCGGCGGCGGCAACGCCGGAGAGGGCGAGGGCTGGGACGAGGTCTACACGCGCCAGGTGGAGCAGTGGCTCGCTCGCCAGGATCTGCCCGAGCCCTTCTGCCTGATCGTCTCGCTGGTCAACCCGCACGACGTGCTCGGCTATCCGGCCTCCTACGAGCGCGGCGGATACTCGGTCGAGGAGTTCCGCGAGCTGGGGGTCGGGCTGCCGCCCTCCGTGGACGAGGACCTGGCGGGCAAGCCCGGGGTCCACGCGCTCATGCAGATGGGGATGACGGCCTACATGGGTCCGCTGCGCACTCGTCGCGAGCAGCTCGACTACGTCAACTTCTACGCCTACCTCCATCGGGTTGTCGACGCGAAGATCGGCCGGGTCCTGACCGCCCTGGGCGATCCCTCGGATCCGGGCTCGCTGCGCTCGCGCACCGTCCTGGTCCGCTGTGCCGATCACGGCGAGATGGGGCTCTCCCACGGCGGGCTGCGGCAGAAGACGTTCAACGTCTACGAGGAGACCATCAACGTCCCCCTCGTGATCTCCAACCCGCTGCTCTTCCCACGCGGCTCGGAGACCGACGCTCTGGCCTCCCTGGTCGACGTCCTTCCGACGATGCTCGAACTGGGCGGGATCGAGGCGCCGCAGGGCCTGCGCGGCCGGGATCAGAGCCCGGTGCTCGCCCAGGCGGCGGCGCCCGACCGGGAGCCCCTCGGCGTGGCGCGCGTCGACCTCTCACCCGTGACCGAGCACGCTTCACCGGAGCATTCGGTCCGCAACTCGATCCACTTCACCTACGACGACCATCAGGCCGGCACGGCGCTGACTGAGGCGCCGGGTCAGCCCAACCGGATTCGCGCAATTCGGACCCCGACCGCGAAGCACGCCTTCTACTTCGACCCGAACGGGCGGAGGCCCACGGAGTACGAGCTCTACGACCTGGAGCGAGATCCGCTCGAGGTCGAGAACCTGCTTGGCGTCCGCTCAGCGGAGCCGCGCCACAGCTCCGCCGCGACCCTGCACGCCGAGCTGGCGGAGCGACTTGATGGGGCGATGGACGAGTGCGGGACCGCGCCTGACATCAAACGGCGGCCACAAACACCGCCGCCGGATTAGCGGCCGACCTTGAACTGCGAGCCCGAGCCCTTGCGGTTCGGGCCGATGGCGACCATGAGCGCCAATGTGAAGACCACAATCACGCCGAGGACGAGCCACTGCGCCCAGCTCTCGATCGTCGCCAGTGCGGCGACTGACAGAGCAACGCCCACAACCAGCGCGATCACGGTGTAGACGGCGGCGCCCTTCTCGGAACCACGGCGAATCCCCTCGCCGCCGGCGAGCAGATCGCTGCGCTCGTACTGCGATCGCTGGGTGATGTCGGTGTTGGCCATCTCTCCTTCTCCTCCTCAGTTGTTCCCGTCGAACCCTACGGGGCCGACCGGGGGTGCTGCGTGAGCCTGGTCACAAGGAGCCTCATCCTGGCCGGTTTTGGGCTCACCGCGATCATGAAGCCGATCACGGTCGCGATGATCGCCGCGAGCACCACCCACTGCGACCAGTTGTCGATTTCCTCGAAGGCGATCGCGGCGCCGATGATGCCGAGGACGATCGCGACCACCTCGTAGACCTCCATGCCGATGCGGCTCGGCCCACGCCCGAAGAGCTCCTGGCGCGCCTCGTCATGCGAGATCGACTCCGGTTCGTCCGAGCCGGGCAGGGCCATCGCTGGGTAGTGTCGCGCACCCGTGCCCTCCGTGCGAGTGGATATCGCCTACCACGGGGCCGGCTTCGCCGGCTGGGCGGCGCAACCAGGCGTGCGGACGGTCCAGGGCGAGCTCGAGAACGCGCTCGAGCGTGTCCTCGGCTCACCCACACCGCTCACCGTCGCCGGGCGCACAGACGCCGGGGTCCATGCCTGGGGACAGGTAGCCAGCTTCCTGACGCACAGCGAGCCCCCGGAGGAGCTCGGGCGAGCGCTGAACTCACTGACCGGCCCGGACGTTGCGGTGCTTGGCGTCGAGTCCCTCGCCGAGCAGTTCGACGCCCGCCGCGATGCCCGCTCGCGGACCTACTGCTACCGCCTGCTCGCGGAGCGGACGCCCAACCCCTTCGAGGCGGGGGTGGCGCTGCATTGGCCGCATCGCGTGGACGACGGGGCGCTGGCCGCGTGCGCCGATGCCGTGGTCGGCACTCACGACTTCACCGCCTTCACGCCGACCCAGACCGAGCACGTCCGCTTCGAGCGGGCGATCCTGCGGGCGCAGTGGCACGAGAAGCCTGCGGCGCTGGGGGCGGGCCGGGTGCTCGAGCTCTGGATCGAGGCCGACGCGTTCATGCGGAACATGGTCCGGGTGTTGGTCGGGACGATGCTCGAGGTTGGTGGGGGGCGCCGCTCAGTCCAGGACTTCGGGGCGCTTCTGCGAGGAGCTCCACGCGAGAGGGCGGGCGACACCGCCCCGCCTCACGGACTGCACCTTGCCTCCGTGCGCTACTGAAGACGGCGGGCCCCGAAAGGTGGATTAGGGCACCCTAATTCCTCTGCTAATGTCCCCGCCCGGATGTCGTTCGGTGAAACAGTCCTTCTCGGCGCCCTGGCGGGTTTCACAATCTACCTCGGCCTGCCGCTTGGGCGGGTCGAGTTCGTCTCGAAGCGCGCCAAGGTGGCCCTGGCGATGTTCTCCGTCGGCGTCCTGGCCTTTCTCTTCGCGGAGGTCCTGGTCCACGGCGTCGAGATCGTCGAGGGACACTTCGATGCCCTCCACGACGGTGAGGGCTCCGTGTTCGAGGGATTGGGTCTCGCCCTGCTGCTCGGCGTGGGCTTCGCGGTAGGAAGCGCCGGCCTGGCGCTGGTCGAGAGCAGGATGCGCTCGTCGAAGCCGCGGCCGATCTCCGGCGGTGCGACTGACGCAATGACCGTTGAACAGGCGGAGATCGCCGCGTCGAGCGAGGAGCTCGGCGCGCGAGCCGCCGCCCTGCGGACCGGAATGACGATCGCGGCCGCCATCGGCCTCCATAACTTCGCCGAGGGCCTGGCCATCGGCGTGTCGGCGAGCACCGGGGAGATTGGGCTCGCCACCGTCCTGATCGTCGGCTTCGCCGTTCACAACGCGACCGAGGGCTTCGGCATCGTCGGCCCGCTCGGCGACGTCAGGCCGAGTTGGAGGTGGCTGTTCGTGGCCGGGCTGGTTGGCGGAGGCCCCGTCTTCATCGGCGCGATCGTGGGCTACAACGTGACCTCCGAGCCGCTCGAGCTGCTCTTCTACTCGGTTTCCGCCGGCGCGATTCTCTACGTCATCGGCGAGATCTGGGGCGCCATGAGAAAGTTGGGCCATCGCGAGCTCGGCCTGCTGATGCTCGCCGCCGGCGTCTTCCTTGGCGTCGCGACGGAGATGGTCATCGCATACGGAGGCGGTTGATCCGGCGGCGGGGTTTGTGGCCGCCGTTCATGGCGAAGCCGTCAACCTAGAATCGTTGGTGTGCGCGTTCTGATCACCAACGACGACGGGATCCAGGCCACGGGGCTGAATGCCCTGCGCAAGGAGCTGATCGGGATCGAGGGCCTGGACGTCCACGTGATCGCGCCGGACTCCAACCGGAGCGCGACCGCGCGCAGCATCACCACCCGGTCGCCGCTCTGGGTCGAAGAGATCGCGTTCGACGATGGCTCGAGTGGGTTCGCCACCGACGGCACTCCGGTGGACTGCGTGCGGTTCGCCGAGCTCGGGCTCGTCGGAGAGCGCCCCGAGCTGATCGTCTCCGGGATCAACCACGGCTCCAATCTCGGGGACGACATCACCTACTCGGGCACGGTCGCAGCGGCGCTCGAGGGAATCGTGCTCGGGATCCCGGCGATCGCGATCTCCCAGTCCGCCGGCGGTGAGGCCGCGGGACTGCCCTGGGGCCGAGAGTTCGACTTCTCTTCCTCGGCGGCGTTCTCTGCGGAGCTGGTCTGCCGGGTGGCCGAGGACCCGCTCCCGGCGGACACGCTGCTGAACGTCAACTGCCCGTCAGGAGCGCCCAAGGGCGTCGAGGTGACCCACCTCGGCAAGCGCCTCTACAACGATGAGCTCAAGCTCGTCGACGAGGACTCCGACGGTCGCCGCCGATACCAGATCTACGGGTACGAGCCCTCGTTCGAGGACGAGGCGGGCTCCGACCTGTCCGCGATCGCTCACGAGCGAATCTCGGTGACCCCCGTCCACTTCGATCTCACCGACCGGCCCAGCCTCGATCGCCTGCGGGAGTGGGATTTCGCGGGGATGCTCGACAGGGCCGAGGAGAACGTCGCGGCAGGGGAGGCCTCCTCACAGCGGTGAGCGGCACGAAGGGGGCAAAGAAGCGAGCCGACGCGCTCCGGCGCCAGATCGCGCACCACGACCACCGGTACTACGTCCTCGACGACCCGGAGATCTCCGATCCGGATTACGACGATCTCCTACGAGAGCTGCGGGAGATCGAGGAGGCCAACCCCGAGCTGCTCACCCCGGACTCGCCCACCCAGCGGGTGGGCGGCGCTCCGCTCGACAAGTTCAAGCAGGTCACCCACCACGAGCCGATGCTCTCCCTCGCCAACGCGCGGGATGAGGACGAGCTGCGGGCCTGGGCAAAGCGAGTCGAGCGCCGGCTGGAGCGGCTCGACATCTCGGGCCGTGAGATCCGCTACGTCACCGAGCCGAAGGTGGACGGGCTGGCGATCTCACTCACCTACGAGAACGGGGTCTTCACGCGGGGCGCCACCCGAGGTGATGGCCGGATCGGCGAGGACGTCACCCAGAACCTGAAGACGATCAAGGCGATTCCGCTCTCGATCGGGGACGCGCCCGAGCTGGTCGAGGTCCGCGGGGAGGTCTACCTGCCGATCGCCGGCTTCACGAAGGTGAACGAAGGGCGCGCGCAGGAGGGTCTCTCCACCTTCGCCAACCCGAGGAACGCCGCCGCGGGCTCACTGCGCCAGCTCGACTCCTCGATCACCGCCACGCGCCCGCTCTCCATCTGGTGTTACGGACTCGTATGGGGTATCGGAGGAGGGACTGCGCCTCCGAAGGTTGGGTTGTCAGGGGAGCCCGGGAGCCATTCGGAGTCGCTCGACTGGCTACGCGAGCGCGGGTTCAAGGTGAACGACGACATCTCGGTCCTGCACGGGGTCGACGAGGTGGCCGAGCGCTGCCGCTGGTGGGAGGACCGGCGAGACGCCCTCGACTTCGAGATCGATGGCGTCGTCATCAAGGTCGACGACCGCGGGCTGCAGCGGGAGCTCGGTGTGGCCGGGCGCGAGCCGCGCTGGGCGGTCGCCTGGAAGTTCGCCCCTACCACCGCGACCACAAAGCTCAACAAGATCGTCTGGAACGTTGGCCGCACGGGCCACCTGCTGCCCTTCGCGATGCTCGAACCGGTGCACGTCAGCGGCGTCACGGTGAGCACCGCGACGCTGCACAACGAGGAGGACCTCGAGCGCAAGGACGTGCGCGAGGGCGACGAAGTGGTGGTGATGCGGGCCGGCGACGTGATCCCTCAGGTCGTCTCGCCGATCATCCAGCGCCGCAAGAAGGGAGCGCGCAGGGCGAGACCGCCGAAGAAGTGCCCGCTCTGCGGAACCAAGACGGTGAAGCCCGACGACGGCGTCTTCACGATCTGCCCCAACCGCACCGGCTGCCCCGGCCAGCAGTTCCAGCACATCAAGCACTTCCGGGGCGCGCTCGAGATCGAGGGATTGGGCGAGAAGAACGCCTATCGCTTCCTCCAGGAGGGCCTGATCTCGGACGCCGCAGACATCTTCGACCTGACGGCGGAGCGGATCGCGGAGCTGGAGGGCTTCGGGGAGATCTCGGCGGAGAACCTGATGGAGGAGATCGAGGACGCGAAGAAGATGCCCTTCTCACGGGTCCTCTACGCCCTCGGGATCCCAGGAATCGGCTTCGTCAACGCCGAGTCACTGGCAGAGCATTTCGGCACGATGGACTCGCTGCTGGAGGCACAACCGGAGGAGATCGTGGAGGCCGAGGGGATCGGCCCGGTCCTCGCCGAGCAGATCTATGAGGAGCTCTCCGAGGAGCGCACCAGGAAGCTGATCGAGCGCCTCCGCAAGGCAGGCCTGAGGATGGAGCTCGATCCCTCGGAGCGCCGCCAGCAGGGCGGGCCGCTCGACGGCAAGACCCTGGTGCTGACCGGCACCCTGCCGAACCTGAGCCGCGAGCAGGCGACCAGGCTGATCCGTCTGGCGGGAGGGAAGGTGGTCAACTCCGTGTCGAAGAAGACCGACTACGTGATCGCGGGCGACAGCCCCGGCTCGAAGCTGGCCAAGGCCGAGGAGCTCGGCACCGACGTGATCGACGAGAAGGGTCTACAGAAGCTGGTCGGCGAGAACGGAGGGCCGAGGAAGAGCACGCCGCCCCGCGGGCGGATCTAGCTACCGCCTGTAACGGGCGATCAGCGCGGCCATCCGGTCCTGAATCAGGCGGGCGCGATTGACGTCCGTCCGGTTCATCAGCAGCGAGAAGACCACGGCGTGATCCGCGTCCTCGGGGCCCTGGAAGCAGTAGCCCGACAAGGCGCTGACCCGGTTGATCGTTCCGGTCTTGGCCTGGCAGCGGCCCCGGGCGGCCGTGCCGCGCATGCGGTGGGCGAGCGTGCCGCTCCGCCCGGCGACCGCGAGCGAGTTCACCCAGGCGTCGCGCTGGCGCCGCTGGGCCTCCTGTGCGTCCGGTGAAGTGTTCTCGTCCACCTCGATCATCGAGTCGAGCAGGCTGACGACGGACGCGGGTGAGGCCTTGTTGCGCCGGGTGAGCCCGGAGCCGTTCTCCCCCTTGAACTTGGCGCCCGACTCGGAGGCGAAGCGCTTCACGACCGAGATCCCAGCGGCGGTCGACCCCGAGCCGCCGAACTCGCCCCCGACGTCCTTGAGCAGCATCTCGGCGAAGAAGTTGTTCGACGGGACGTTCGTGTCCTCGATGAGGTCCGCCATCGTCGGGGAACCGAAGTCGCCGACCTGGACAGCGGACGAGGGGACGACACTGGGCGTGACGCTGTTCCCGATCGAGATGCCCTCCTTCCGCAGTGCGTCCTGGAAGCGCTGGGCGGCGCTCTTCGCGGGATCGCCCGGCGAGCCGCCGTCGATGGTGAGGGCGGAGAGAGTCCCGACCCGCTCCGAGCTGATCCCGTGCTGGGGGATGCCGGTGACGTGGTCGAGGAAGGAGTCGTCGTACAGAAGCGGGCCCTGGACGGATCTCACCCCGGCGGCGCGCACCCGGTCGGCGAGCTTGGCGAGCCCGCTGCCGCTCAGCGTCGGATCGCCCTGGCCGCGCAGGTAGAGGCTTTGGCTCACTCCGTCGGAGACGTCGTCGATCGACCAGGCGGTGGTGTGGAGCCGGCTCACGGGCTCGAATCGCCCCAGCGCGGTGGCGGTGGTGAACAGCTTGGAGTTCGAGGCCAGGATTCGCATCCGCCGTGCCTTGCGCGAGAAGAGCACCCGGTTGTCGCTCGCGTCGATGACGAACGCCCCGCTGCGCCCGATCCGGCGGAACAGCCTTGAGAGTCCCGCCGAGAGCTTCGAGGCCGATACTGAGGCCCGCGCGGTGGCGGCTCCATGGGCAATCGGTGTGACGGCGGGCTTGTCGGGATTTCGGCTGCCGGCCTGTGCCGTTCCGGGCACGGCAACGATCCCCGCGCCCAGCAGCGCGAGCGTGACCGCCTCTCTACGCACCGTGAACCCCATGGCTTGTGCGTGAAACAGACTTATCCGGCCTAGGTTGCGGCGGAGTACTGACTGGCTGACCAGCCGATACTGCGATAATTCCCGCCCGATGGGGAAAGTCGTCCAGCTCGACGGCCCCGAGCGGAAGCCGCGCGGCAGCAGAGGGAGGAGAAGGCGCGGACGGGGCGACAAGACCGCGCTCGTCCTCGGCGGCGGCGGATTCACCGGCGGCGTCTACGAGATGGGCGCGCTGCGCGCGTTCGACCTGCTCGCCGTCAATCGCACGGTCAACGAGTTCGACATCTACGTCGGCACCAGCGCCGGCGCCTTCGTGGCGAGCATGGTCGCGAATGGCGTCACCCCGGAGGAGATGTTCCGCGTCCTCGACAGGGCCCTGCCGTCGCCGATGGAGAACGCCTCGCTGCGCACCCTGCTGCGACCGAACTACAAGGGCTTCGCGGGCCGTCTGGTTCAGCTGCCGCTGAGGATGGCCGCCACGCTCAGGCGGCTGGCCGGGAACATCGGTGAGATCTCCATGGTCGACGTCGTCATGGGGCTCGCGGAGGGCCTCCCGGCCGGCGTCTACCACAACCGCGGCATCGAGCAGTACGTCCGCAACGTGCTCTCCGATCCCGACCGCACCAACGACTTCCGCGAGCTCCAGAACGAGCTGCGGATCGTCGCGACCGACCTGGACACCTGCGAGCGGATCGTCTTCGGCGAAGGCGAGTGGGACAACGTGCCCATCTCCCGCGCTGTCGCTGCCTCGGGGGCACTGCCGATCGTCTACGAGCCCTACGAGTTGCGCGGCAGGCAGCTGATCGACGGGGGGATCATCTCCACCACCAATGTCGACGTGGCGGTGGAGGCCGGCGCCAAGTTCATCGTCGTGGTCAACCCGCTCGTCCCCTACGTGAACGACTTCGACACTCGTATCCCGACGGTCTTCGGCTCCAGGGTGAGACGTGTGTCCGACATGGGGATGCCGGCGATCGGCAACCAGGCCTTCCGCCTGCTCGCCCATGCCCGCCTTCACATGGCCGTGCAGTCGTGGAACGAGCGCTTCCCGGACGTCGACATCATCCTGATCGAGCCCGAGTTCGACGACGAGCTGATGTTCGGGACCTCGATCCTCGACTACTCCGCTCGCCTGCAGATCGCGAAGCACGGCTTCGAGTCGGTGACGGTGGCGCTGGCCCGTGACTACCAGCGCTACAAGGAGATCGCGGCTCGCCACGGGATCGAGATCTCGGCGCGACGCGTGCGACGCGTGCTGGAAACGGTCGAGGAGGAAGAGAAGGGGATGTCGGCTTGGCGCCGGGTCCTGGAGCAGACGACCGGCGCGCTGCTGCGGCAGTCCGGAGAGGCCGAGGAGATGCGAGGGCGCTCCGAGGCGTAGCCGAGGAGCGACCCGTTTTATGGCGAAGCGGATCTAGCTCCGCCGGTGGACGTCCCGGGCGGTCGCCTGGTCCGTTGGCTTGATCGAGACGTAGTCGACGTCGACGTGCGGTGGACGGGTCACGACGTAGGTGATCGCGTCGGCGACGTCCTCACCGGTCAAGGGGGTCGTCCCCTCGTAGACGGCATCCGCCTTCGCCCGGTCTCCGCCGAACCGGACCAGCGAGAATTCCGTATCGACCATTCCCGGTGCCACCTCGGTGACTCGAATCGGCCGGCCCAGCAGCTCCAGGCGCAGCGTCTTCGTGATCGCGTGGGCCGCGTGCTTGGCCGCCGTGTAGCCGCCGCCGCCCGGATAGACCTCGATTCCCGCGACCGAGCCGACCACCACGACGTGACCGTTTCCGCTTCGCTCGAGCTTGGGCAGCAGCGCCTTGGTCATCCGCATCACGCCCATCACGTTCGCTTCGTACATCTCGCGCCAGTGCTCCTCGTCCGCCTCTGCCACGGGCTCGAGGCCGAGCGCGCCGCCCGCGCTGTTGATCAGCACGGAGAGCTCCGGCAGCGCCTCGGCCACCTCGGCGACTGAGCTCGGATCCGTCACGTCCAGCCGGAGGGCTCGACCGCCGACCTCGCGCGCGAGCTCCTCGCAGCGCTCGAGCCGCCTGGCCGCGGCCACCACGTCGAAACCCGCCGCCGCCAGCGATCTGACGGATGCAGCGCCGATCCCGCTGCTTGCACCGGTGACCAGGGCCGTTCTGCCCTTCGCGCTCATCGTCGGGACGCTACAGCGAGTCGCTCCACGAACCGCTCTCCCTGATAGGTTCCGCGGCGGACCAGGGAGGTCCATCAGTGGGAACGGAGAGAGGAACGTCTATGGCCGGCGGTCGACGGATCGATCGCAAGGTGCTCGGGATGGGTCTCGCCCTGCTCGCAGGCGCCTTCCTGATCGTGTGGGTCGCTCTGCCCTCAGGTGCGATCGCGAAGCCGCACCAGAAGGGCAAGGGGCTAGCCCTGAAGTTCAAGGGGAGCACCCAGAGCGACCAGACGCTGCTGTCCTCAGGGAACGTCTCGGTCGTCGTCAAGTCCCCCAGCAAGCGCAAGCTCGTCCTGGCGGTACGCGGATTCGGCGGGGGCCCTGCCCTGACCGACCCGCTTCGGATCAAGGCCAAGGCCGGGAAGAAGAAGTCGGTCTCCCTTCCCCTCAACGTCGCCGGCAGGGAGGTCCTGCAGGGCTGCGGCGCGGACAGCCTGCTGCTGACGGCGAAGACGAAGGGGAAGAAATCGAAGAAGAAGAAGAAGAAGGGCAAGAGCCCCAAGGGTCGCGCCACACTCACCCATTCCGTCCCCCAGTGCGAGGTGCTCTCTCGCGCGGATCGCTGCGAGATCATCGCCAGCCCCGGGACCAACTGCCTGTTCCCATTCCCGAGCGACCACTACACGGTCCCCGATCAGAGCACGCCAACCGGGCTACGGGTCAACTTGAGCATCCAATCCACGCCGCCGAACAAGGACGGGGTCCACATCGATCCGGCGGACATCAACCGCAGTGACGGCTTCAGCCCCGGCGAGAGCATCGTCATCAGGGTCCCGGGCCTCGACAACCCGACGGCCTTCGAGAAGACCGGCGCCGTTCCGCTCACGGACATGGACCGGGCCTTCGACGCAAACCAGCCGATCGTGCTGATCGATGCCGCCACCGGCCAGCGCCAGCTGATCTGGTCCGAGATCGACTCGACCGCCTCCAGCCCGGACCAGACCGACCTGATCATCCGCCCGGGGCGCAACCTGATCGAGGGGCACCGCTACATCGTGGCCATGCGGAACCTGAAGGACGCTTCCGGCGCGACCATCCCGGCCCCGCCCGGGTTCGCCCTGTACCGGGATGGAGTGCAGACGAACGTCTCCGCGATCGAGCAGCGCCGCGCGCACTTCGACGAGATCCTCTCGAAGCTCCAGGGCGCCGGCATCGACCGTGGCAGCCTCTACGACGCCTGGGACTTCACCGTATCCAGCACCCCGAACATCACCCAGCGGATGCTCTCGATCCGCGATCGCGGCCTGGCAGATCTCGGCGACACGAGCCCCGGGGACGGGGAGATGCAGGGCGGCGCGCCGGACTTCACGATCACCAACGTCACCGACTTCCCGGACACGACCGGACACGGCGCCCAGAACATCCGGGAGATCACGGGCACATACCAGGTGCCGTGCTTCCTGAGCTCCGGCTGCAGCCAACCCAGCGGTGATTACCAGCCCGGCGGCCAATTCGACCTCGGCCACGACGGCCTGCCGCACCCGAACGGCACGATGACCGCCCGCTTCACCTGCAACATCCCGCGCTCCGCCGTCACCGACACGGGCGGAGGCGTGTTCAACGTCGACCATCAGGTCAGGCCGTCGATGTACGGGCACGGGCTGTTCGGCGACTACACCGAGGTCCACACGACGAATGTCCGGCAGCTCGGCGACGACGAGGGCGTGCTGACCTGTGCCACCGACTTCACCGGGATGATGGAGGACGACGTCGGGACGGCGGTCCAGGCCCTCCAGGACCTGTCGAAGTTCCAGCCGCTCCCCGACGGCCTCCAGCAGGGCTTCCTCAACTTCATCTACCTCGGGCGCCTGTTGATGCTCCCCGACGGCTTCTCGAGCGATGACGCCTTCAAGTTCAGCGGCAACTCGGTGATCGACCACGACGACGGGCTCTACTACTACGGGAACAGCCAGGGCGGTATTGCGGGCGGCGCCCTGACCGCCGTCGAGCCGGACATCACCCGCACGGTGCTCTACGTGCCCGGGATGAACTACTCGACCCTGCTCACGCGGAGCATCGACTTCGACGACTACGCGGCGATCCTCTACCCGTCCTACCCGATCCAGTCCGACCGGCCGCTGCTGCTCGCCATGATCCAGATGATGTGGGACCGGGGAGAGCCCAACGGCTACGCGAACCACATGACCAGCGACCCGTTGCCGAACACCCCGGCGCATCACGTGCTCATCGAGATGGCCTACGGGGATCACCAGGTCACCAATGTCGCCACCGAGGTGGAGTCGCGGACGATCGGTGCGCCGCTGCGCTACCCGACGCTAGATCCTGGCCGCACGCCGGGGTTCGTGAACTTCTTCCCGGACATCCCGATGCTGGACCTCCCCGGGGATGCGGACGGCAACGGGATGTTCGTCTGGGACATCGGGCCGAAGCGCGACGACGGGATGGGCGGTGTCCTCGGGACGGACCCGGCGCCGATCACGAACCTCGCGCCAGACGATTCATTCGGAGTGGATCCCCACGACACGGTGATCAACACCTCGGCCGCCGTCAGGCACCAGATCGCCGAGTTCCTGAAGCCGGACGGCCAGATCATCGACGTCTGCGGGCCCGACCCCTGCTACGCGGCGGGCTGGACCGGGCCGCCTTGATCGGCCCCGGATAGCGCTCAGCCGGCTGAAGCTACGGCGATCCGCTCGGCCGCCCCTGTGATCGACTCGGGGCTGACTGCCGAGTTGAGCGATGCGAAGCCGAACCAGGCCTCGGCCTTCGGGTCGAGGGCGATCTCTCCGGCGATCACGTGGCACGGCACCCTCGCGCCCCGGCAGCGCCGTGCGATCTCGCCAGTCAGCTTGCTCTCGCGGCTCTGCGCATCGAGGCGCCCCTCGCCGGTGATCACCGCGTTCGCGCTCTCGAGCCGCCGGTCGAAGCCGACCACGCCCAGCACGAACGCAGCGCCGGGCAGCAGGTGCGCGCCGAATGCCGCCCAGAGCCCTCCCGAGAGCCCTCCGGCGGCGCCCGTCAACGCCCGCCCCCGCGGGTCGCGGGGCAGCGCGCCCGCCTCGGCCACCAGCCGGGACGTCAGCCGCTCGACCTGCTCGGCGGAGGCGCCCTTTTGCGGCGCGAACACCTCCGCGGCCCGCTCGAAGGGAACGGAGGTGTCGCAGAGGACCTCGAGCCGGGCGTCGCCGAGTCCTCCGGCCGCCTCGATCGCGCCGATCGCCCCGCGCCCTCCGTCGGTCGTCGCGCTGCCGCCGGCGGCCACCAGGATCCTGCCGGCGCCCTCGCCGGCGGCAGCGGCGATCAGCTCGCCGGTCCCCGCGCTCGTGGCCCGTTCGGCGTTCCGCTCGGCTTCATCCAGCAGGCTGAGCCCCGAGGCCGCGGCGACCTCGACCACCGCCTCGGATCCGTCGCGCAACAGCGCGTAGCTGGCATCGATGGGACGGTCTAGCGGGTCGTGCGCCGGAGCCGTCCTCCGCTCGCCGCCGAGCGCATCCAACAGGATCTCGGCCGTCCCCTCGCCGCCGTCCGCGGCCGGGCAGAGGTCGGCGGTCGCTCCGGCGCTCTCCAGCCCGCGCCCGATCGCCTCGGCAACCTGGCGGGCGCTCAGCGTGCCCTTGAAGGAATCCGGCGCTACGAGAAACCTAGGCGTAGAGCGCGTCGACTTCCTTCTCGTACTTCTCAGAGACCACGTTGCGCTTCACCTTCAGGGTCGGCGTCAGTTCGCCCGTCTCCTGGGAGAGATCGTGGGGGAGGATCTCGAACTTCTTCACCTGCTCCACCCGGGCGAACTTCTCGTTGACCTTGTCGAGATGCTCCTGGATCACCTGCCTCATGCCGTCGTGGCGAGCGAGCTCGGCTGGATCGGCCGGCCACCCCCTCTCCTCGCAGAGCTTCGCGCACTCCTCCATGTCGAGCGTGATCAGCGCGATCAGGTAGGGGCGCCGGTCGCCGATCACCACGCACTGGGAGACGTAGGGGCTCTGCTTGATCTCGGCCTCGAGATTGGCGGGGGTGATGTTCTTGCCGCCCGCGGTGATGATGATGTCCTTCTTGCGGCCGGTGATCGAGAGATAGCCGTCCGCGTCGAGCTCGCCGATGTCCCCGGTGTGGAGCCAGCCGTCCTCGAGCGTCTCGCGGGTCGCTTCCTCGTTCTTGTAGTAGCCCTGGAAGATGTTGGGCCCCCGGACCAGGATTTCGCCGTCCTCGGCGATCCTGATCTGGCAGCCCGCAAACGCCTTGCCGACCTTGCCGAACTTGAAGGCGTCCGGCCGTGCCACGGTGGCCGCCGTCGAGGTCTCGGTCATGCCCCAGCCCTCGAGGATCAGCACGCCCGCGGCGTCGAAGAAGCGCAGGATCTCCGGGTTGATCGGGGCGGCGCCGGTGACGCAGTTCTTGATCCGGCCGCCGAACAGGGCGCGGATCTTGGAGAGCACCTGCTTATCGGCGATCTCGTACTGCTTTCGCAGCAGGAAGCCGACCGGTTTGCCGGCGCGCTCCCGCTCGCGGACCTTCCTGCCGACGCCGATCGCCCAGTTGAAGACGATCTTCTTGACACCGCCGGACTTCTCGACCTCGCTGGTCGCGGCCGTGTAGATCTTCTCGAAGATGCGCGGGACCGACGGGAAGTAGTCGGGCTTCACCTCGGCGAGGTTGGGGATGATCTTCAGCGGATCCCGCTCCCAGTAGGCGATGTTGCCCCCGAGGTCGAAGCTCAGCAGCTGGATCAGCAGGGCGAAGGAGTGGGCGAGGGGGAGGAAGAGATAGGTGGTCGTGTTCCGGTCGAGGACGCTCTCGTCGAGCGCCATGGTGACCATCGAGCGGTAGTTCCCGTGCGAGATCACGCAGCCCTTGGGCGGCCCGGTGGTGCCCGAGGTGTAGATGAATGTGCAGATGTCGTCTGGCGTGACCGACTGCCAACGCTGCTCCCACTCCAAGTCCGAGCGACTCGAGCCGGCCTCGATCAGCTCATCCATGGAGATGGCGTTGCCGCCGGAGCCCTCCATGCGGATGATCTGCTCCAGCTTCGGAACGCGGTCGCGGATCTGATCGATCTTCGCGAGCTGCTCGTCGTCCTCGACGACGACGGCCTTGGCGTCCGAGTTCTCGAGCACGTACTGGCATTCGTCCGGCGAATTCGTCTGGTAGATCGGCACGACGACGGCGCCGACGCTGAGCGCCGCAAAGTCGAAGTAGGTCCATTCGGGCCTCGTGTTGGCGAGGATCGAGACCTTGTCGCCCTTCTCGATCCCGAGCTCGATCAGGCCGAGCGCGAGCCGGCGGACGATGTCCCCGACCTCACGGTAGGTCTTCGACACCCACTCGCCCGATGAATCCTTGTAGGTGACGGCCGGCAGGTCGGCGTGGCGCTCGGCTGCCAGTGCGGCGAGGTCGGCGACCGTCTTGCTGTGCGTGCTCGACTCGGCCGCGCTGCCGGTAGGGGCGAGTGTCGCTGTCTCCATCTCTCCTGGTCCCTTTGTGCGAGGGTGCGCTGCGAGGCGCAACCCGTTAGATGAGGGCCGCCTGTCGCGGCCGTGGATGGAGTCTATTAGGAGACTGGCTGGGCAGCCAGTAAGCGGGACTCCTAGGCGGTTGCCCTCTTGTCCTGAGTCCGGAACGCCCGCAGCGAAGACTCGAAGAGGGTCTTGTCGATCCGACCCTTGAGGATCGGCACGTTCATCTCGATGCACTTCGTCAGCACGTCGCGCCGCTTCATGTGCATCTCGTCGGCGAGCTCCGTGGGCGTCAGGTGAACGGACATCTATGCCACTCCTCTCCTCGTGAACGCCGAATAAGCCGGACTGCATGTATATCGCTTCACGGCGACGTGTCAATCATTTTCTCGGAAGGAGCGGGGATTTTGGACGGCTAGATCGGATTCGGAACGTCGACGAATTCGTGCTCGACCGAGAACCGCTCGGCGACCAGCTCGCCGAGCCGGCGGATGCCGAACGTCTCGGTTGCGTAGTGGCCTCCGGCGAGGAAGTGGACGCCGTACTCGCGCGCCTCGCCCATCACCGGCTCGCTCGGCTCACCGGTGACGAGAGCGTCGAGCCCCAGTGGGCCCGCCTCGTGCAGCGCGAAGCCGCCCGAGCCCGTGACGATCCCAACCGTGGAGATCCGGTCCGGTCCGGCGTCGAAGACCAGAGGCTCCTGGCCGACCGCCTCTGCGAGCCGGCGTCGAAGGTCGTCGAGGTCGATCGGCTCACTCGCTCGGCCGATCACGCCGACGGCCGATCCCTTGGCCATGCCGAAGGGACGGTCGTCCGCAGCCAGGTCGAGCGCGTCGCGCAGCAGCGCGTTGTTGCCGACCTCGGGGTGGGCGTCCAGGGGCAGGTGGTAGGCGGCGAGCGAGGTGTTCGAGGAGAGCAGGGTCCGCAGACGGGCGGCCAGGGGGACGGACAGCGGCGAGAGCTCGTCGCCCCAGAGCAGGCCGTGGTGGGTGATGACGAGCTCGGCGCCTCCCGCAACGGCTCGGTCGAGCGTCTCAAGGTTCGCCGACACGCCCGTCGCGACCTTGCTGACCTCCGCGCGGCCCGGGACCTGGAGGCCGTTGGGCCCGTAGTCGTGGAACGACCCGGAGTCCAGGAGGTCGTCGCAGTAGCCGAGGATCTCGTCGCGGTTCGCCATCTTTAAACGGGTTGCTCCTGCGGAGCACGCTCGCATCACATCTACCATGCCGTGCCCCGTGAACGAGGATCAACCGCGCAGGCGGCCGCGACTGATCGGCCTGCTCGTCCTGGCGCTCTGCGTCGGCCTGCTGGGCTTCGCCATCGTCAGCCTCTCGGTGGGCAGCGGCGGCGAGGACGATGAGATCAGGATCACCGGCGCCGAGGAGGTGCAAAGCCTCGTCGGAGGCATCCCGGAGGACGGGGCCAGGCTGGGCTCCTCCGACGCGCCCGTGACCGTCCAGGTCTTCAACGACCTCTCGTGCGACCCCTGCTCCGACTGGAACCAGGAGGTGATCGTGCCGCTGATCCAGGGCCCGGTCAGAAGCGGCGACGTGCAGCTCGTCTACCACAACTTCCCGATGTCCGAGTCTGGCTTCTTCCTCGGCGCCTACGGCGCCGTCGCGGCCGCGAAGCAGGACTACGAATGGCAGTTCATCGAGCTCTTCTTCCTCAACCAGGACGAGGCCGAGAGGCGCGGCGCCGATCAGGAGTTCCTGGACAACATCGCGCGCGGGGTGGGAGTCGTGAACTTCAACGTCGAGCAGTGGCAGCGGGACATGAAGGACGACGACATCCAGGCGACCTTGGAAGCCGACGAGAAGATCTCCGCCGAGCGCCACCTGCCCATCGGCCCCGCGGTCGTGGTCGGAGGCCCCAACGGGACCAAGCAGTTGGACGAGTCTCCCTCGCTGGCCGACGTCCAGGACGCAATCGGCGAAGTGAGCTGATCGCTGGGGCGGAGGGGTATCCTTGCCGCGGGGTTAGCCGGATGAGCGCAATGGATGAAAGGTGGCGAAGCTCAGTGGCTTCCGTGCGCCTCGAGCCGGGAAGACATCGCTCCCCTGACGATGGCGTCTGCGTGGTGGAGCTCGCTTCCGTCATCGGGGGCGAGCGGTTCACCGACCGCCCGCGTTGCGTCGATCCGGTCATCGGTGCCTTTCTGCGTGGCTGGAATGACGGAGTGGGCTACGCCGATCGCCAGCGTCTCGCGCCATACGCTTCCCTCGTCGTGGATACCGGGGGACACCGGCGGATCAGCAGGCTCCGGCGGGACATCTGCCTGAGTTACGCGGGCGCGAAGCTCGATAGAGGCCCACTACGCCGCGTTGCCGCGCGGCTTCGGATGCGGACCCGAATCGCCTGGGTCGTCGGCATGTTCCCGGCAATCTGGCTGAAGGAGGGTGCGGGTGCCTACGCGGCCCGGGCCTGCTTCGCTCGGGGCGGAAGCGAGGAGGCCTTCGCCCTCCTCGATCGGCTGCTGGCGGTCGGCTCGTCGCACTCGCCGGCGACGTCGAACGGGAACGGCGACGGCAACGGCAACGGCCATCGCCGGGCTGACCTGGCGATCCGAGCGACGATCGACGCCCGTGAGCGCGCTAAAAGCCGCGCCGCTCGCGAATCCGATTCCGTGCCCGCCGCAGCTGGGGATCGCCCCCGCGATCAGCGAGCTGGGCGGCCACGCGCAGATTCCTGAGCGTGAAGGTCGCGGCCAGGGCCCCGACCACCACGGTGACGGCCGCGACCTGCCCCGGTGGGATGGTCGCGAGCACGACGAAGAAGCCGTAGAGCACCACGGTGCCGATCGCGACGATCCAGAAGGACAAGCGCAGGCGACCGATCACTCCCATGAGACCGGGGTCCAGCGTACCGGAGGCCGTTGACCGTGGAGGCGCCTAGAGCGTGCTGCCGGTGTGGAGCGGGTCGTTCGGCGAAGCCTGCGACGGGTCGTTGACCACGGCCCCTGGCGGCACCGGGACCGGGCCCTCGAGCAGCGGGTCGCCGGTCTCCTCCATCCAGGCCGTGAGCCGCTCCCGCAGCTCCTCGAGAACCTTCGCTGAGGACGGATCCTCTGCCAGGTTCCGCATCTCGTTCGGATCGAGCGTCAAGTCGTAGAGCTGCTCGGGGCCGATGACCTGATCGCCCCAGCCGGCCTCCACCAGCGTCTCCTTGCTGGCGCTGTCGTCACAGTTGGCGAGCACGGGATGCTGGTTGTCGTCGAAGCGGCGGATGTACTTCCAGCGGTCGGTGCGCACTGCGCGGGTGGGCTCGTAGGCCGCGTGGAAGGTGACCTCGGTGAAGATCTCGTCGTGGATCTGGCTGACCTCGTCGTGAACGAGCGGCAGGAGTGAGTTGCCCTGCAGGAAGCCCGGCTTCTCGGCGCCGGCGATCTCGCAGAGGGTCGGGTAGATGTCGAGGTGGCTCACCATCGCGTCGTAGACCTTGCCGCCTGTGAAGCCGCCCGGACCGCGCATCAGGAGCATCACGCCGGTGCCCCGGTCACAGAGCGTTGCTTTCGCCCCGGGGAAGGCCAGGCCGTGGTCGGTCGTGCAGATGATCAGCGTGCGCTCGGTGAGCCCGAAGTCGTGCAGCCCGTTCAGGACCGCCCCGATCCCCTGGTCGAGCGAGCGGGCGCTGGCCTTGAAGGCCGCCATGTCCCTGCGGGTAGCGGGGGTGTCGGGCAGGTTCGCGGGCGGGAGCGAGTAGAGCGAGTCGCGCACCGAGGTCGGCGCGCGGAACTGCCGGTGGGTCTCGAAGAACCCGACCGAGAGGAAGAACGGCTCCGAGGCCGTCTGCAGCGCCTCGACCGTGATCGGTGCCACGTCGGCAGCGTGGTGGCTGTCGACCTCGATCACCTCGTCGTACCCGATCACAGCGGGGTCCTCGGAGATGTGCTGCTCGCCGATCAGCACCGAGCGGTAGCCGACCGCGCGCAGCGGGTGGATGAGGTGCTCGCCGTAATCGTTCAGGGACCAGCCCCGGTGCGCGAGGCCGAGCATGCCGTTGTTGTGGCAGTACTGGCCGGTGAGCAGCGAGGCGCGGCTGCCGGAGCAGGTCGGAGCGGCGCAGAACGCCTTCCGGAAGAGGACGCCCTGGTCTGCGAGCAGCTGGATGTTGGGCGTCGGCACCTGGTAGCCATACGGCTGCACGTACCGCCCCGTGTCGTGCGAATGGATGTAGAGGATGTTGGGGGGAGCCGCTTCCGGCATTTCTGTACCTTACTGGTCTAGAAACTCAAGTACGATGGAACGATGCGACTCGACGGTATAGACCACATCACCGGCATCACGGCCGACGGGCAGCGCTGCCTGGACTTCTACGCCGGCATCCTGGGCCTCTCCTTCGTCGGACGCGACGAGGATTTCGAGGCCCCCGATTCGCACCTGATCAGGCTGGGACATCGGCCGGATCGTCCGGGCGGAATCCTCACCTTCATCGAGGCGCCCGGCATCGCCCGGGGGCGTGCCGGCAACGGCGAGGCGCACCTCCTCCGCTGGACGGT
This sequence comes from Solirubrobacterales bacterium, assembly GCA_036520315.1. Taxonomy (GTDB): domain Bacteria; phylum Actinomycetota; class Thermoleophilia; order Solirubrobacterales; family 70-9; genus DASUPK01. The sequence goes on from DATDJZ010000104.1 coordinate 24,309, forward strand.
CGGCTTCCTGGCGGCGCTCGACTACTGGGCCGAGAGGTTCTGGGACGCCGGGATCGAGGCCGAGCTCCTCGAGGGCCGCCGCGGCCGCAGGCTGCGGTTCACCGATCCGGAGGGGCTCCGGCACGAGCTCGCCGTCGAGCGTGCGGCGGAGACGACCGGGCTCGCACTGGGCTCGAGCGCGATCCCACACCAGCACGCGATTCTCCGGCTCGCCGGGGTGAGGGCCTACGGACGGGCGAGCGTGCCGAGCGCCGACATCCTGGCCGGCAGGCTCGGCTTCAGGGTGACCGGCGCCGACAGCTA
>DATDJZ010000105.1:0-6427 GCA_036520315.1 Solirubrobacterales bacterium
TCCGGACTCGTCGAAGGCGCAGCGCGAACTCGGCTGGCAGCCGACCCCGCTCGAGGAGGGCGTCAGGAAGACGCTCGCCTCGATGGGCCTGCTCGAGGCCGACTAGCCGAAGCGGCCCACGCCCGGGAGGAAACGGCCAACCCGGGAGGCGTAGCCGCGGTACTCGTCGCCGTGGGTTCGCATCAGGTAGGGCTCCTCCACGAAGCGCACCTGGATCTCGAGACCTACGGCGATCACGGCGACTGCCGCGAAGCCGAGCCAGGTCGGAACGATCAGGGCGAGGCCGAGCCAGCCGACGATCATGGACGTGTAGATCGGGTTGCGGCAGACCGCGAACCAGCCGCGGGTGACCAGGTCGGTCCTCTCCTCGTCCCTCACGCCGATCCGCCAGGACTCCCCCATGCCGAGCTGGGCGGCGAAGACCGCCAGGCCGCCGGCGGCGGCGAGGAGGATGCCGACGACGTGCGTCGCGCCTACATCGAGCGCATCGATCGGCTCGAGCCTCTCGTTGAGCACCAGGATCGGCGAGCTCGCGCCCATCGCCATCCCGCCGACGAACAGGATCCCGCTCCCCCAGTCAGCGGCCCCGGCCCCCTCGCGGAGGCCGATCAGCCCCGTCCTGCCGGTCCGGCGCAGCTGGATGGCGATGCGCACGCCGAGGGTGAGCACGACCAGCGCAACAAGCAGCCAAATCGCGAGCTGCGCCACCGCGAGCTAGTCGCCGCCGCCGGTGCCGTCGGAATCGCCGGAGGAGCCGCGGCGGCGCTCGAGCTCCGCCACGAGGGCCTTGGTGTGCATGGCGGCGAGCAGGTCGTTGAGCGGCTGGTTCCCGGCCTCGATCAGCGCCATCGCCTCATCGGGGTCCATCTCCCCTGCGAGCCGCTCCATCAACACGTCGACTTCCTGCTTGACCAGGTCGGCCATCGAGTCCTTGTAGCGGAGCGTGTCGTAGACGGTGAAACCGATCCGCTCCTCATAGCCGCCGGCTCGGAATCGGCTGATCGCCTCGACGATGCGGACGTCGGTCGGCGAATAGCCCTTCTTGTCCGGGGTGAGGACATCGAGCTCGGCGAGCCGGTCGAGCACGTCCTGGGGAAGGTCATAGCGGTGGCGCACCTCGGCGGCGCTGACGCGCTCGCTCTCGCCGGCGAGGGCGTGCTCGAGCAGCCGGTCCCCGAGCTCGATCAGCGCCTTGGCGCGGTCGGGGTCCTCCTCGAGCAGGTCCTTGATCACCCGGAGCGGCATGTAGCGCTCCTCCTGGAGCTGCTTGATCATCCGGATCCGCTCGACGAAGTCGGCGGGGTAGTAGGCCATGTTCCGAGAGGTCTTGACGGGCTCCGGCAGCAGGCCCTCGCGGAGGTAGTGCTTGATGGTCGCCGCCGAGACGCCCGAGGCGCGTGCGAGCTCGCCCATGCGGAGCATCTCCTCGTCCTTCCCCGACAAACGGGTTGCGCTGTCGCGCACCCTCGCATCCGCGGCGCTCATGTCAGGAATTGCTCCTCGCGCTGACCCGTGTCTGGGCCCTTCGCCGCCCCGGATTCCTCGAGAGCTCGGATCTCCTCCGCGGAATAGCCCGCGTCGGTGAGCACCTCCGTGGTGTGCTCGCCCAGCCCCGGCGCCGGGCGCTCGATGCTCGCCGGCGTCCGCGAGAGCTTGATCGGGAAGCCGAGCTGCTTGATCTCCCCCATCTCGGGCTGCTCGTAGGAGACGACCATCTCGCGCTCGCGGACGAGCTCGGACTCGAGCGCCTCGTCGAGGTCGAGGATCGGCTCGATCATCGCGTCGTGCTCGTCGTTGAAGGCCTTCCATTCGGCGCGCGTCTTCGTCTTGAAGACGTCGGCGACCTGCATGTGGGCCTCAGATCCGGGCTTCTCGAATTGACGCTCGATCAGGTCCGGGCGATCCACTCCCTGGCAGAACCGAGCCCAGAACTTCGGCTCAAGCGCGCCACAGGTGACCCACCCGTCGCTGGCCTCGTAGGGCCGGTAGCAGACGATTCCCCCCGAGAGCATGATGTTGCCGCGCTGCGGCACCTCTCCGGAGCCGAAGTAGCGGCCGGCCTCCATGACGAGCCAGGCGAGGGAGCCGTCGGTCATCGAGATGTCGACCATCTGTCCCTCGCCACTCCGCCGCGCCTCCTGCAGCGCCCCGAGGATCCCGACCGCCGCCATCAACCCGCCGCCGCCGAGGTCGGCGATCTGGGCGCCCGATTGGATCGGCGGGCCGCCCGCCTCGCCGGTCAGCCCGAGTACGCCGTTCAGCCCCAGGTAGTTCATGTCGTGGCCCGCGCGGTCGCGGTTCGGGCCGTCCTGGCCGTACCCGGTGATCGGGCAATAGACCAGTGCGGGGTTCGCCTGGCGGAGAACCTCGTAGCCGACACCGAGCTTGTCGAGCACGCCGGGGCGGAAGCTCTCCACCAACACGTCCGCGGACTCGGCCAGCTTGATCAGCGCCTGACGGCCCCCCTCCTGCTTCAGATCGAGACGGACCGACCGCTTGTTGCGGTTCAGCGAGAGGTAGATCGCGGAGCGGGTGCCGAGCGGCGTGTGCTCGTCGGAGCCGTAGTAGGGCGGGGCCCAGCGCACGTAGTCGCCCTGCCGGGTGTCCTCGACCTTGATCACGTCCGCGCCCAGGTCGGCGAGCAGCAGCGTGCAGAAGCCGCCTGGCAGCAGGCGGGTGAGGTCGAGGATCTTGACGTCCTCGAGCGGCCGGCTCATTCCGAAGCCTCCGCCGTTTCGATCGGATGCGTCAGGACTTCACGGCGTGTCGGCTCATCGCGCCTCGGCAGGCCGAGAAGCTCGCGCGCCTCCGCGACGGTCGCCGCGCGGCGGCCGACGTCCTCCGTCATCTGGCGCGCCTTGGCGATCAGCTCGCCGTTCGACTTCGCCATCTCGCCGTTCGGCAGATAGAGGTTGTCCTCGAGCCCGGCGCGAACATTGCCGCCGAGGTTGAGCGCAGCGGCGAGCAGCTTCCACTGGTCCCGCGAGACACCGATCACCTGCCAGTTGTTGGGGCCCTCGGCCCCTCCCGGGATCTGCTCGGACATGAAGGCGACGTTCCGGGCATTCGGCCTGATCCCCCCGTTGACGCCCATCACCAGGGAGATCTGGAGCGGCGGCTCGAGCAGGCCCATGTCGAGAAACGGATCGAGGTTGGCCACGTGACCGGCGTCGAAGCACTCGTGCTCGGGCTGGATGCCGAGCTCGTTCATCTCGGTGAGGAACGCCATGATCGTGTCGAAGCTGTTCTCGAAGACAGCCTTGAAGACGAAGTCCTTGCGGCGGCGCGAGTACTTCGCGTAGTTCATCGAGCTCATGTTGAGAGCGGCGACGTCGGGCCGGAGGGCGCGCAGGTAGTCGAGCCGCTTCTCGATCGGGACACCGATCGCACCCGTCGAGTAGTTGATGATCACGTCGTCGACCTCGGCCCGGATCGCCTCGGTGATCGCCTGGAAGTCCTCGATCTCATACGAGGGCGTGCCGTCCGGAGTGCGGGCGTGGATGTGGATCTGCGAGGCCCCCTCGTCGACGGCGCCCCGGGCCTCGGCTGCGTACTCCTCCGGCGTGTAGGGGATCGCCGGGCACTGGTCCCGGTTGGCGATCGCCCCCGAGATCGAGTTGCTGATGATCACCGGGTCCTCAAAGCGGCTCATGCGCCCGCCTTTGCGTCGATCGCTGACCGCACGGCGGCCACCAGCTCCCGGAGGGCGATCTTCTCCTCGCCGCCGAAGCTGACCACGCCGGCGTAGGCCACGTTCTCGTTGGCGAGGCTGACCCTGACGCCGCTCAAACCGGCATCACCCCGTGCTTCTTCCACGGCCGCTCGACCCGCTTGTCGGCCGCCATCCGGAGCCCGCGGATGATCGTCGGCCGCGTCTCCCGGGGGTCGATGATGTCGTCGATCATCGCGTTGCCCGCCGCGATGTAGGGGTCGATCTGCTTGCGGACGGCCTCGAGCATCTGCTCGCGGGTCGCCTCCGGGTCGTCCGAGGCCTCGATCGCCGAGCGGCCGATGATGTTGACGGCGCCCTCGGCGCCCATCACGGAGATCTCGGCCGACGGCCAGGCGACGATCAGGTCGGGCTCGTAGGCCTTGCCGTTCATCACGTAATAGCCGGCGCCGTAGGCCTTGCGGACGACGACGGTGACCTTCGGCACGGTCGCGCGCGACACGGCGTAGAGCATCTTGGCGCCGTGCCGGATGATCCCGGCGTGCTCCACCTTGGAGCCGACCATGAAGCCGGGCACGTCCTGCAGGAAGACCAGCGGGATGTTGAAGGCGTCGCAGAGGTTGATGAATCGTGCGGCCTTGTCGGCGGAGTCGTTTTCCAGGATGCCGCCGAGCTGCTTCGGCTGATTCGCGACGATGCCGACGGGCTGGCCGCCGAAGCGGGCCAGGCAGGTGATGATCGTCTTCGCGAACTTCGGCTTGATGTCGAAGAACTCACCGTCGTCGGTGATCTCCCGGATCACGTCGTACATGTCGTACGGATGCCGGGCTGACTCCGGCACGATGTCGAGGAGCTTCTCCGACATCCGGTCCCCGGGGTCCTCGGACTCTCGGACAGGAGGCCGCTCCTCGCAGTTGGCCGGGAAGTAGGAGAGGTAGTCCTTGACCACCTGGATGCACTCCGCGTCGTCCTTCACCTCGAGGTCTCCGACGCCGGACTTGCGGCAGTGGACCTTGGCGCCGCCGAGGTCCTCCATCGAGATGTCCTCGCCGGTCACGGCCTTGGTCAGATGCGGCCCCGCGAGCGCCATCGCGCCCTGGCCGACCACCATCGGGACGAAGTCGGAGAGGGCCGGGATGTAAGCGGTCCCCGCAGCGCAGGGGCCGAGCATGGCGGCGACCATGGGAATCACGCCGGACATGACCACCTCCTCCTGGAAGAGGTGGCCGGAGCCGGCGAAGAGGGACCCCGCGGCCTCCTGGATGCGGGCGCCGGCGGAGTCGAGGAGCCAGATGAACGGCATTCGCTTCGACAGCGCCATCTCGCGGAGGCGGGCGACCTTGAGCTCGCCGGTCATCCCCATCGAGCCGGCCATCACCGTGAAGTCGTAGGCGGCGATGCAGCAGCGGCGGCCGTCGACGTCGCCCCAGCCGGTGATCACGCCGTCCGCCGGCGCCTCCCGCCCCTCCATGTTGCGCTGGCTGAAGTGGGGCCTACCGTGGATCCCCATCTCCACGAAGGTCCCGGGGTCGCAGAGCAGGTCGATGCGCTCGCGGGCGGTGAGCTTGCCCCGCTCGTGCTGGAGGGCGATCTTCTCCTCGCCGCCGCCGAGCTTGGCCTGGTCGCGGCGCTCGTGGAGGTCCTCGGTGAGCCCCTTCATGCCGGTGTCCTCACCGGCCTCGACCTTCTCGGGGGCCTCCTTCGCCTTGCCTGAGTGCTTGGTCTCGTCGGTGGCGGCCATCAGTGTCCCTTCCATTCGGGCTCGCGCTTCTCGAAGAAGGCCGAGACGCCCTCCTTGATGTCTTCGGTCGAGAAGGTGAGCGAGAGCTGTGAGCGCAGGTACTCGAGCGCGTCGTCGAGCGCCATGTCCTGCTGCCGGTACATCGCGTCGTGGCCCAGCCGCATCAGCACCGGGCTCTTCGAAGCGAGCTTCGTCGCCCAGTCGGTCACGGCATCGTGGAACTGATCCGGCGGGACCACCTTGTTCGCGATCCCGTACTCGACCGCCTGCTCGGCCGAGATCTGCTCGCCGAGCAGCATCATCTCGTTGACCTTCTTCCGCGGCACGTTGCGGTAGATGATCGACATGATCATGTAGGGGAAGGCCCCGACGTTGATCTCGGGAGTCCCGAAGCGGGCGCCCTCCTTGGCGATCAGCAGGTCGCAGGAGAGCGCCAGCCCCATGCCGCCGGCGAGCGCGTGTCCGTTGGCGGCGCAGAGGGACGGCTTCCCGAGTCGCGGCATGAGGCGGAAGTACTCGAGGAAGAGGTCCGAGGCGAAGTGCTTGTCGACCAGCGGGACGTCCGCCGCGAAGCCGCCCAGGTCGGCGCCGGCGCAGAAGACCTTGTCGCCGGCACCGGTGAGGACGACGGCACGTACCTCGTCGTCGTCGCGGGCGCGTTTGATCCCGTCGACCAGCGCGGCGAGCAGCTCGCCGTTGAGCGCGTTGCGCTGGTCGGGGCGGTTGAGGGTGACCGTCGCGACCCCGTCCTTGACGTCGTAGAGCAACTCGTCGGCCATCGGCCGCGCAGCCTAGTGGATCTAGCCCCAAATGGGAAGTGCTACGTCCTACTGTCTACTGAGCCGAAAACTGGGTGAGTTTGGTCGAGTTGAACCAAGTCCAAGAATTGGACACATATAGGGGAGGCGGGGAGTACGCTCAGCAGGCAGTGGAGGTCAAGACCGCACCGGTCCGGACAAACGTCCAGTTGGATACGACGCGGCCGCCTGCTGGGCCCGCGCATCTGCCACCTGGCC
>DATDJZ010000106.1:0-6267 GCA_036520315.1 Solirubrobacterales bacterium
GGCAGTGCCGCGCTCGGCCGCGGCGGCGAGCGCCTCGAGGGTGGTCGCGCCGCGGGTGTGGCCGAGGAGGGAGGGCGCCCCGTCGGCGACCCGCTCGGCTGTGGCGGCGATCCGATCGTCGGGCACGCAGAGCAGGGTGGCGGTGCCCGCTGGGATGGTCTCGGGCGTCTCCTCGTGCGAGACGAGACTCACCTGCGCCCCCGCCCGCTCGGCCGCCGCGGCCAAGGAGCGTCCCACACGGCCGCGGCCGACCACGGTGAGCGGCGTGCTCAGGGGGGAGGGGATGTCATCCCGTTCCAGTTCCCGCATCGGAGATACCAGACGGCTCGATTCGTCCAGGACGAGGTTGGAGAAGTTTCGGTACTTAGCGGGTCCACGCCGGTTCGGTCGCAGCCCACGGCGGAGTATAGGGAGCGCTCCTGGCTGCCCGGCCAGTTCGATTCCGCCGTCGAGGTGGCCAAATCGCTCCAATTTGCGAGCCGAAATCGACTCCGGACGGTCAGGGACCCGAACTACCATCAACGCGGTGCCGATCTACGAGTTCGTCTGCGAGTCGTGCGGTCACCGCTTCGAGGAGCTGGTGGGAGCCACCGGTGGCATTCAGGTCACCGAGGTCAGCTGTCCGGAGTGCGGCTCGGCGGAGGTCGAGCGCCAGGTGTCGAGTTCGTACACGCCCCTTCATCGCCAGCTGACGCCGGCTGAGAAGCGACGTCTCGAGGACAAGCGCGGGACAGATCGCGGCGGGGCCAAGGAGCGCTTCAAGCGGCAGCGTGCCGCCGAGCGTTCGGCCGCCAGGAGGCGGGGGAGCTCGTGAGCGACGCCGAGTCGCGCCGCGAGGCACTGGTCGAGGTCTACAACCGGGCGTCGGTCTGCGAGCGCTGCCCTCTCTCCGAGACCCGTAACCGCGTCGTCTTCGGGGCCGGGAACGCCGACGCCGATCTGATGTTCGTCGGGGAGGCGCCGGGCGCCGAGGAGGACCGCCAGGGCCTGCCGTTCGTCGGGCGCGCCGGTGCCTTCCTGGGCGAGCTGCTCGGCGGAGTTGGGATGGATCGCAAGGAGGTGTGGATTTGCAATGTCCTCAAGTGCCGGCCGCCGGGAAACCGTGACCCGCAGCCCGAGGAGATCGATTCCTGCCGGCCGTACCTCGAGAAGCAGGTCGAACTGATCCAGCCGCGGGTGATTGCCACTCTCGGCAACTTCGCGACGAAGCTCCTCACCGCGAACCCCACGGGGATCACCAAGGTCCGCGGTACCCCTCAGCAGCAGCTGATCGGGGGGCAGCATCTCTTCCTATTGCCTCTCTTCCACCCGGCCGCCGGTTTGCGCACCCCCCGCGTCGCCGAGCAGCTGCGCGAGGACTTCCGGCTGATCCCGGACCTGCTCGAGCAGCCGCTGCCGGTCCCGGAACCGCTGGTGCAGGACCGCGAGCTGGAGCCGGACCAGATGGGCCTCTTCGGGGGCTGACCGCGCCTCATTACGCTGCGGGCGTGAACGAGCGAACGCGCAGCGCCGCCGAGACCGAGGCCCTTGGCGAGCGCTTGGCGGTAGAACTCGGCCCGGGCGACGTCGTCCTCGTGAGCGGCGAGCTGGGTGCGGGGAAGACGACCCTGATCCGCGGCGCTGCCCGCGCGCTCGGCGTCAGCGAGGCGGTCACCTCGCCGACCTTCACGGTCGGGCACACCTATGCCGGGCGGATGCCGGTCTCACATCTCGACCTCTACCGGCTCGCGGAGCTCGACCAGGAGGACCCGGCCCTGCTCGACGACTACGTCACCGCGGAGGCCGTCTCGTTCATCGAGTGGCCCCGGGCCGCGGAGCCTTGGCTCGATCGGATCACCCGCCGGGTGGAGATCCGCCACGCCGGCGGGGACGAGCGCGAGATCGAGTTCTGAGGGCACTGTCGGCTGTCATGCGCGGGTCATCTTCCTGTCACGGGCCCTTCACCCGTCCGGCGTAGGGTCGCCCGATCGGACCAACTCCGAGGAGGACGACGATGACTTCGATAACGAGGAGAACGATTGGGGTGGCGGCGGCGCTCGCAGTGGCCGCGTTGGTGACCTTCGGCGGATCGGCCCAGGCGCAGGGCGCCGCCAAGGCGCTGCCTACGCCCAAGGCGTCGAATTTCGGGCACAACTCGAACCTGGTCACCAACCCCTGGTTCCCGCTGACGCGCGGTTCGGTCTACGTCTACGAGGGCCAGAAGGACGGCAAGGCGGCGCGGGATGTGATGACGGTGACTCGCAAGGTGAAGACGATCACCGGGATCCGTGCCGCCGTGGTCAATGACCGGCTCTTCCTGAATGGCCAGTTGGCGGAGCGAACCACCGACTGGTACGCCCAGGACAGGCGCGGCACCGTCTGGTACCTGGGTGAGAAGACCGCCGAGCTGAACGCGAAGGGCAAGGTGACCAGTACCGAGGGCTCGTTCCTGAACGGCCGCGACGGTGCCAGCGGCGGCATCTTCATGCCTGCACATCCGGCGGTCGGCCAGTCCTTTCAGCAAGAGGCGTTCAAGGGCCAGGCCGAGGACAAGTTCCGGATTCTCAATATGGCGACGAGCATCAGCACGCCCGCGGTCTCATCCACGATGGCGATGCTGACCAAGGAGACCACGCCCCTCGAGCCCGGCATCGTGGATCACAAGTACTACGTCCAGGGCATCGGCACAGTCAAGGAACAGCAGGTCGCCGGAGCGCCGCCTGGGCAGGAGGAGGTCACGCAGCTGATGTCGTTCCAGCCCGGCTGAGGGCAACCAGGTCCTACGAGCCAACAGCCTCGTCCCACTCGCGCACCTCCCACGAGCGAACGACGCCGTTGACCACGAACGGGTCGTTGTGGGCGAACTGCTCGGCGGACTCGCGGGTGGTGAAGACGGCCATCGCGCCCTGGGACTGCGGGTCGCCGAACGGTCCGATCATCAGCAGCTCGCCCCGCTCCCGAAACGGCTTCCAATGTTCGCTGTGCGCAGCAGCGTGGAGTGGCGCCTTGTCCGCGACGTTCTCAGCGGACTCGTAGAGGAGGACGTACTTCACCCGGCCTGTCGAGCCTGCGGCTAGTTGCCGGGGACGCCCGAGCCGCCGTTCGACTGCGTCTGGCTTTGAACCTGGCTCTGCAGGCTCTGAACCTGGCTCTGCACGCTCTGGGCCTGGGTCTGGACCTGGGTGGAAACGCTCGAGATCTGACTCTGGACGCTGCTCGCCTGCGACTGAACGCTGTCGATCGCGTTGTTCACGCTGTCGCTGTCGTCGTCGCTCCCGCAGCCGGATACGGCGAAGCCCGCGCCCGCGCCGAACACGGCAATCGCGACCACCGCGGCGATGCCCCACCCTTTCCGTGCGCCTCGCTTCAACCTGCTGGACTCCGCTTCCATGGACGCTCTCCTTCTCCCGGGGTCGGTGATCGTGCCGCGCCTACCGGGACCCTACTGATGTTGGTCGTGGGTGTCGACACGGCGACCGCCCAGGCGGTCGTGGGCGCGACGGCCGACGGCGAGGTGGTGCGGGAGGCATCGATCGATCCCGGTCCCGACGGGCGCCCTCGGCATTCCCAGGTCCTGCTGGCTGAGATCGAGCGCGCCGTAGAGGCGGCGGGCGGCTGGTCGCGGATCGATCGGATCGCGGTCGGCATCGGGCCGGGCTCGTTCACCGGGCTGCGAATCGGGATCGCGACGGCCCGGGCCCTGGCGCAGGCCCGGGATCTGCCGCTCGCGGCGGTTGGATCCCTCGCCGCGCTTGCCCGGGGAATGTCCGAGGCCGGAGCCGGCGATGGGCTCGCCCTGCCGGTGTTCGATGCTCGGCGCAGTGAGGCCTTCGCCGCGCTGTTCGGCGACGGTGAGGAGCTCTGGCCGCCGTTCGTCGCCCCGCCGGAGGAGCTCGCCGAGCGGGTGCGAGATCTCGATCAGGCCGCGCTGGCGGCCGGAGACGGGGCGCTACGATTCGCCCCAGAGTTGGAGGCAGCCGGCGCCACGGTAGCCCCGCCCGAGAGCTCGGTCCACCGAGTCGCCGCACGGCATGTGTGCGCACTCGGGGAGGCGGCAGCCGAGGCGCCAACCGACCAGATCCGACCCCTGTATCTGAGACCGCCCGATGCGAAGAGATGGCGTGAGCGAGATCGCGGAGTCCCCCGGGGGTGACGCCGGGGAACTTAGGTTGCGGCGCCTCGGGTACGGCGATCTCCCCTCGGTCATCTCGATCGAGCGGCGATCCTTCCCGACGCCCTGGTCCCTGGCGATGTTCGTCCTCGAGCTCTCCAAGCCCTCCGGGATCTGCCTGGCCGCGGAGGACTCCGACGGGCTGGTCGGCTACCTCGTCTGCGCCCGCTACGACGACGTCTGGCACCTGATGAACGTCGCGGTCCATCCCGAGCGCCGGCGCCGCGGGGTCGCGACCGACCTGATCGAGAAGCTCTTCGACGAGGCTGGCCCCGGCGCGCGCTTCACCCTCGAGGTTCGGGTTTCGAACTCGCCTGCGATCGAGATGTATCGCCGCTTCGGTTTCCGCTCGGCCGGCCGCCGGCGCCGCTACTACCACGACAACGGCGAGGACGCCCTGATCATGTGGCTCGAGGCTGCCGAGGGCGCCTCGGTCGCTTGATTCTCGCCCTCGAGACGTCCTGCGACGACACCTGCGCCGCCGTCGTCGACGAGGCGCGGATTCTCTCCAACGTCGTCTCCTCCCAGGCCGCCTTCCACGAGCGCTACGGCGGCGTGGTCCCCGAGGTCGCCTCCCGCCACCACCTCGAGCTGGTGAACGCCGTGGTGGCCGCGGCTCTCGACGAAGCGGGGACCGAGCTGGCGGAGATCGACCGGGTGGCGGTCACTCAGGGTCCCGGCCTGATCGGCGCGCTGCTGGTCGGCCTGAGCACCGCCAAGGCGATGGCGGCCGCGCACCGCAAGCCGCTGGTGCCGGTCGACCACCTTCACGGCCACGTCGCGGCCAACTTCCTGGAGCCGGATCCGGTCGAGCCGCCGTTCCTCTGCCTGATCGCGAGCGGGGGCCACACTCTGCTCGCCGGGGTGCGCGATCCGAGCGGTTTCGAGGTGATCGGCCAGACCCTCGACGATGCCGCGGGCGAGGCGTTCGACAAGGGAGCGCGCCTGCTCGGACTCGGCTATCCAGGCGGTCCCGCCATCCAGGGGGCGGCGGAGGGGGGCGACCCGGCGGCCTTCGACTTCCCCGTGGCGATGAGCGAGCGCGGCCTCGATTTCAGCTTCAGCGGCGTGAAGACCGCGCTCGTCTACAAGGTCCGCGATCTCGGGCCGCAGGAGACCGAAGCGCGACGGGCAGATCTCGCCGCCTCCTTCCAGCGCGCGATCACGGACCAGCTCGTCGCCAAGCTCCGTCGGGCGGCGCGCACAGGGGAGTGGCCCGCGATCGCCCTGGGTGGCGGGGTCGCGGCGAACGCGGAGCTCCGGGAGCGCACCCATGCCCTCTGCGACGAGCTCGGTCTCCGGCTCAAGCTGGTCCCGATTTCGCTCTGCACCGACAACGCGGCGATGATCGCCTCGGCCGCGCGCTTCAGCGAGCCGATTCCCTATCCCGACTACCTCGGATTCGATGCCTTTGCCACAGGTGACGCTGTACGCGCGGCCTGACTGCCATCTCTGCGACCAGGCGCGAGCGGAACTGGAGCGGCTGCGGGCCGACGGGCTCGACTTCGAGCTGGAGGAGGTCGACATCGAGACCGACGGTGAGCTGCACGCCCGCTTCCTGGAGCGGATCCCGGTGGTGGAGCTCGATGGGGAGGTCGTGTCGGAGCTCTTCCTCGACGCCGACGGGCTGCGCGCAAGGCTCGATACCTTGTCCCGCTGACCCGCGAAACCCTCGCCACTGCGGGGGTTTCGTCGTTTCGGGACCAGGGCTTGGCACCAATCTGGCACCGTTTCCCGCCGCCCGCCTGCCAGGTTTCGACCGCTGGCCGAATAGCCGCTTCTCGTCCAAAGCGGCTATTTCGGTCGGTGATCCAGATCAGCTTCCGCTGCCGCCGTTGCGGCGGCCCGCGTCACGTCGAATCGGTGTGAGGCGAAGGGGCGGCGTCAAGGCCAGGCAGGCCCCCCTAGTCCCTCCGGAGTATCCCCCGCGCCGCGACCTCCGCCTCCGGCGGACGTGCAATCAGGTAGATCAGGACCCCGATCACCGGGAGGATGAAGATCAGCAGGACCCAGCCCGCCTTTCCCCATCCAGAAAGATCGGGGCGAGTGAAGATGTCAGCGAACACCGCGATGAACAGCCAGACCGCAAGGATCAGGAAGAACAAGGCAATCATCGA
>DATDJZ010000107.1:0-2072 GCA_036520315.1 Solirubrobacterales bacterium
CGTGCCGGGCAAGCTCACTGACGTAACCGACGCCACCTTCCAGTCCGACGTGCTCGACGCCGAGGGCCCCGTGCTCGTCGACTTCTGGGCGCCCTGGTGTGGTCCCTGCCGCGTGGTTCACCCCGTCCTCGAGGAGATCGATTCCGAGCGGGATGACCTCAAGATCGTCAGCCTGAACACCGACGAGAACCCGCAGACCGCGGCCAAGTACGAGGTGCTGTCGATCCCGACGATGATCGTCTTCAAGGGCGGCGAGCAGGTCAGCCGGCTGGTCGGCGCGCGGCCGAAGGCCAGGCTCGAGTCCGAGCTCGAGCCAGTGCTCGCGTAGCGAGCGCGGTCGCCTGACTGCGGCGCTTAGCCGAGTTTCTTCTCGACGCCGTCGAGCAGGATCTTCAGGCCGCGCTCGAAGCGTCGGTCGTTCGCCCGATCCCCGGTGAAGTTCTCCATCGCGCGCTCCACGGCCTGGCGCAGATCACCACCACGAAAGAGCTTGCTGACGTTCGGGTACTCGCCCGTGCCGCACCGGGACGCTGCCCGACGGGCTCCGGCAGGTCGCGGAGTGGAACCCGATCAGCGCGGTGGCGGCGGCGGTGCGGACGCTGTTCGGCAACCCGACAGCGGTGCCGAGCGACACCGTCTGGCCGCTCGCGCATCCGGTGCTGGCGTCGATTATCTGGTGTGTCGCAGCCCTGGCGGTGGTGATTCCGCTGACCCTGCGGCTCTACCGGCGCAAGACCACGGGCTAACCCGCGCCGGACGTCTCGGGGTCCCCCTCCAGGGATGGTCCGGGACGTTCGCGCCGGGGGAGACCCGTCGTAGGATGCGGCGCCAGTGAGTCTCGTCCGCTACTACGCCGCCCAGACCCTCGATGGCTACATCGCCGAGTCCGACGACACGCTCGACTGGCTGCTCAAGTACGAGGGCCATTACGAGGGGGCGGACTCCGACGAGAAGATGGCCGGTTACGACGCCTTCTATGAGGGAATCGGGGCTCTGGTGATGGGCTCAGCGACCTACGAGTTCGTTCTCGCGCACGACGGGGACTGGCCCTACGCCGGGAAGCCGACGTGGGTGCTGAGCTCGCGCGAGCTCGATCGGCCGGAGGGGGAGGGGGTCGACGTCCGGATCGTTGAGGCTCAGGTTCAAGACCTGATCGAGGAGGTGCGGGTGGCCGCGGCCGAGCTGGACATCTGGGTCGTCGGCGGCGGCGACGTTGCCTCTCAGTTCGCCGACCACGATCTGCTCGACCGGGTGGAGGTGACGGTCGTCCCCGTCGTCCTCGGTGAGGGGAAGCCCCTCTTCGAAAGGCGTCTGCCGGGCGCGCCGATGCAGCTCCTCGGGACCCGGACCCACTCGAGCGGGATGGTCAGCCTCGACTACGAGATCAGGCGGTAACCAGGCTTCGAACTCGCTCTGGAGTGAGCTCCTCGAGCGAGTCGAGCACGAGCGCCGCCAGCGCAAGCGCGTCGGGCTCGGGCGGGAAGTCCTTGTTCGGAATGGCGATCACCGCCATCTCCGCCCCGTGGGCAGAGCGGATCCCGTTCGCTGAGTCCTCGATCGCGACGCAGGTGCGCGGATCCACGTTCAGACGTCGCGCCGCCTCCAGGTAGACGTCGGGCGCTGGCTTGCCCCGTTCGACCTCCTCCGAGGAGACCGTCGCGGCAAAGGCGTCGCTGAGCCCGCTCTCCTCCAGAGCCAGGTCGATGACGTTCCTGTTCGAGGACGTGGCCAGCGCAAGAGGCCAATCTCGCGCCAGGGAGCGGACCGCCTCGACCGCGCCGGGCAGCAGTGGGAGTCGCTCGCGGTAGCGCTGCGCGAGACGATCGGCGACCTCCGAGGAGATCCGCTCCGGTGGGACGGGCACCCCGAGCTCGTCGTGCAAGTACCGCGACCACTCGCTCGAGCTCATGCCCAGCATGTCCAGTTCCGCCCGGTCCTGCCAGTGCCCGCCGGACTCCTCCGTGAACTCCCGCTTCACCTCGACCCAGGCGGTCTCGGAATCGAGCAGCACGCCGTCCAGGTCGAAGATGACCGCTGTGAGCTCGGCCAGCGCCACTCAGGCCTTGCTGACG